>CAZRZV010000052.1:0-1714 GCA_964604665.1 uncultured Faecalimonas sp.
TCACCTGCACTGCTCTTACAACTTTCTTTTCTGAGACTTCCGTACCTGTCATACTCATATTCAATCGTACGCGAAACATCCGCATTCACTTGTGTTTCTTTCATCAGTACTCCCGCCTTGCTGTATATATATTCAAAAACGGTAGTATCATTCTTATCAGCTGCATTTACACGTGTGCTTTTCACAATATTTCCATCTTTATCTTTTTCGTGCGTATACCTATATAATTGCCCGCTTTCGACATTCTCTATTGTTTTGATTGAGTCATCGTCATTATATGTATAATTTGTGGTAGCAGAACCGATTGAACTTGTCATAATCTCCGTCAAGACATTGCCTTTGCCATCATACTCTAATTGATAAGTGCCCATTGCATTGCCTCTCACAGAATATGCCACAATCTGTCCGATTTCTTTATCATACACATAATCGTAGTAACTGTAACTTGACTCCGTTCCTGTTCCCTCTTTGGAAAATGGTTGAAGTACGTAATATTCCTCGATTTCCTCTTTTTCAAGCAAAATAGCATCTTTCATTTCTTGCGAACTAGGAGTTTCAAAACGGCCTACAACGTAAATGACGTCACCTATTTTTAATGGTTTAATAGCATCTGCATCCAAAAAGACTTTCATATCAGTATACAAATCATCTAAGTCTGTTAATACAACATATTCTTCTTTAATTGTATTGATTTTCCCTGTATATACATACCAAATATTTTTATAATCTTTTTCACAATCTGCATCATCGCTGATTTTCCCTAAGACTTCCATCCAATCGAGGATTTTTGACTGTTTAATAATATCCTCCCGTGAATACGCATTCTTATTTTTACATCCTGTAAAAAGCAATGTAAAAATAAGTAACATACTGAATATAATGCAAATTTGCTTCTTCATGTTCCTATCTCCGTTTTGTATCTCTTTTATTTATTGCTTAAATATTCGTGAATCCCTTTTGCAGCCGCTTTTCCGGCACCCATGGCTAAAATAACGGTTGCTGCGCCCGTAACGGCATCTCCGCCTGCATAAACGCCTTCTTTTGTTGTTTTTCCTGTCTCTTCATCCGCAATGATACATTTCCACTTATTGATTTCCAATCCTTCTGTCGTAGATGAAATCAGTGGATTTGGCGAAGTACCAAGTGACATAATCACCGTGTCAAGTTTCATTGTGAATTCTGAATCAGGAATTACGACAGGACGTCTTCTTCCTGATGCGTCAGGCTCACCAAGTTCCATTCTGACACATTTCATACCTTCTACATAACCTTTTTCATCTACAAGAATTTCCGTTGGATTGGTAAGTAAATCAAAGATAATGCCTTCTTCTTTTGCATGGTGTACTTCTTCCACCCTTGCAGGAAGTTCTTCTTCACTACGTCTGTAAACAATATGTACCTCTGCACCCAGACGAAGAGCTGTTCTTGCAGCGTCCATAGCTACATTGCCTCCGCCTACTACTGCGACTTTCTTACCTGCAGCAATCGGTGTATCGTAGGATTCGTCAAATGCTTTCATAAGGTTATTTCTTGTCAAATATTCATTTGCAGAGAATACACCGTTCGCATTTTCACCCGGAATCCCCATGAATTTCGGAAGTCCGGCACCTGAACCGATGAATACAGCTTCAAAACCTTCCTCTTCAATTAACTGATCAATGGTTGTAGATTTTCCAATGACTACGTTTGTTTCAAATTGAACACCAAGTTCTTT
>CAZRZV010000052.1:1724-10547 GCA_964604665.1 uncultured Faecalimonas sp.
AGCTCTTTTACCTTTTCGATTTCCTTTGCAACTACTTTTTGTTTTGGTAAACGGAATTCCGGAATACCATAAACTAAAACACCGCCTAATTCGTGGAGCGCTTCAAATACGGTTACTTCATATCCTAATTTTGCCAAATCACCTGCACAGGTAAGTCCCGCAGGGCCTGAACCGATAACAGCCACTTTATGACCATTTGTCTTTTCTGTTTTTTCCGGCATAATATTATGTTCCAGAGCATAATCTGCCACAAATCTCTCTAATTTACCAATAGAAACAGGTTCGCCCTTGATTCCACGGATACATTTTCCTTCACATTGTGATTCCTGTGGACAAACACGACCGCAAATGGCAGGAAGTGCGGATGATTTGCCGATTACCTTGTATGCTTCCTCAATATTCCCCGCTTTTACTTCACTTATAAATCCCGGAATATCAATGGCAACAGGGCAACCTGCAACACATTTTGCATTTTTACATCCAAGGCATCTCTGTGCCTCTTCCATCGCTTCTTCTTTATTATATCCATAACAAACTTCTTCAAAATTCTTAGCGCGCACGCTTGGTTCCTGCTCTCTTACAGGTACTTTTTTTAACATATCAGCCATTATTCGTCACCTCCACAATGTCCACATCCGCCGTGATGTGTATCGCCCTCTAACTCTTTTAATAATGCGCGTCCCTCTTGTGTTTTGTACATTTGCTGACGTTTCATTGCCTGATCAAAGTCTACCAAATGTCCATCAAATTCAGGTCCGTCTACACAAGCAAATTTAATTTCATTCCCAACTTGAAGACGGCACGCACCACACATTCCTGTTCCGTCAACCATGATAGGGTTCATGCTTACAACCGTTGGAATTTCCAGTTTCTTTGTAAGTAAGCATACAAACTTCATCATAATCATCGGTCCAATTGCGACACAGACATCATACTTTTTGCCTTCTTCTACTAATTTCTCAATTTTTGATGTAACCATGCCTGCATGACCATATGAGCCATCATCTGTACATGGATAATAATTGCCTGCAACTTCTGTCATTTCTTTTTCCAGAATTAACATGTCTTTCGTTTTAGAGCCAACGATTACATCTGCATCAATTCCTCTTTCATGCAACCATTTTACTTGCGGATAAACGGGAGCTGCCCCTACACCGCCGGCTACAAAAAGTATCTTCTTCTTTTTTAAGGTTTCGATGTCCTCGTTTACAAATTCCGATGCACAACCAAGAGGACCTGCGAAATCTCTGAAATAATCTCCCTCTTTTAAATGTGACATTTTTTCAGTAGACTTTCCAAGCGATTGAAATACAATTGTGATTGTTCCGGCATCTCTATCATAATCGCATATTGTAAGAGGAATTCTTTCCCCCTTTTCGTCCATTTTTACGATTATAAACTGTCCAGGTTCACAAGATTTTGCCACACGCGGTGCTTCTACATCCATGAGATAAATTTTATCTGCCAGTTTTTTTGCTTTTACTATTTTGTACATGTTTTTTCCTCCCGGTCATTTTCTTAATATTGTTGAATACTCTTTACACAATTATCCATAAGCATTGCAATCGTCATAGGTCCCACTCCGCCAGGTACGGGAGTAATAGCGCTTACCACATCAATTACATCGTCAAAGTCAACATCACCGCATAATTTGTTGTTTTCATTTCTGTGAATTCCAACATCAATTACGACTGCACCTTCTTTCACATATTCCCTTGTAATGAATTTGGGTTTTCCGATTGCAACCACCAGGATATCTGCTCTCTTTGTTACTTCTTTCAAATCTTTTGTTCGGGAATGTGCAATAGTAACCGTTCCGTTCTCACGAAGTAACAACATCGCCATCGGCTTTCCTACAATATTACTTCTTCCGATTACTACGCATTCTTTTCCTGCAATATCAATATTACTTCTCTTTAATAATTGGATTACTCCCGCCGGGGTACATGGTAAAAATCCCTGTGTTCCAATACACATATTTCCTACCGTTTCAGGATGAAAACCATCAACATCTTTCTTCGGAGATATTGCATGGATGATTACATTTTCATCGATATGTTTCGGTAAAGGAAGTTGTACTAAAATACCATTTACTTTTGGGTTCTGATTCAAATCATGAATAAGTTCCAGCAGCTCCTCCTGCTTAATTGTTTCTTCCAATTCATATGCAAGGGAATCAATTCCAATATATGTACATGCTTTTTTCTTATTGTTTACATAAACGGAAGATGCCGGGTCTTTTCCTACTTGGATGACCGCAAGACAAGGGGTAATTCCTTTCTCTTTTAATTGTGCTACTTTTTCCTTTAATTCATCTTTAATTTGTTTGGAAATCAATTTTCCATCAATTAATTGTGCCATACAATTTCCTCCTATAGATATTCCTCAATATAATTTTCAAACTGTTCCATAGACATTAAAACTTTTCTTGGTTTGGTTCCTTCTTCTTCACCGACAACACCTGCTTCTGCAAGTTGATCCATGATTCTGGCTGCACGGTTAAAACCAATTTTAAATACACGTTGCAGCATACCAATAGATGCTTTATCTTTCTCAATCACAAATTTACCTGCATCTACAAAATAAACATCTCTGTCATCCGCAGCATTTCCACCTGAAGCGCCACCTGTTCCGGCGCCATTCTCTATACTGTTCATGTGCCGGGTAATCTCTTCGTTGTACGTCACGCCGCCTCCGTTATTTACTAAATATTCCACAACGGATTGCACTTCTTTGTCAGATACAAACGAGCCCTGTACACGTACAGGTTTTGGATATCCGGTCGGATAAAATAGCATATCCCCTTTTCCAAGAAGTTTCTCTGCACCATTCATATCAATGATTGTTCTTGAATCTACGCCGGAAGATACGGCAAATGCAATACGTGAAGGCATATTTGCCTTGATTAGTCCCGTAATAACATTTACAGACGGTCTTTGTGTTGCAAGTACTAAATGTATACCGGCAGCTCTTGCAAGCTGAGCAAGACGGCAAATAGCGTCTTCTACCTCACCGGGGGCTACCATCATAAGGTCTGCAAGTTCATCTACAATGATAACAATCTGTGGTAATTTCTGAGGCTTATTATCATCTTCCATATCTGAAACAGATTCCACTTTTGCATTATATCCTTTGATATCACGCACATTATATTCTGCAAACAATTGATATCGTTTTGTCATCTCAGTCACTGCCCAATTGAGTGCTCCCGCGGCTTTCTTCGGATCTGTTACGACAGGAATCATCAAATGTGGAATTCCATTATAAACACTGAGTTCAACTACCTTCGGGTCAATCATAATCAGTTTCACTTCGTCCGGCGTTGCCTTATATAAGATACTTACAATTAAAGTATTGATACATACAGATTTACCCGAACCGGTTGCGCCTGCTATCAAAACGTGAGGCATCTTTGCAATGTCTGCAACAACAACCTTTCCGCTGATATCACGTCCTGCCGCAAATGCAACTTTGGAACCATGATATTTAAAATCATCGGTCTCTAACAAATCACGAAGCATCACGACGACATTTTCTTTATTTGGAACTTCGATACCAACTGCGGCTTTTCCCGGAATCGGTGCCTCGATACGAATGTCTGACGCTGCCAGATTCAGTTTGATATCATTTTGCAGAGCCACAATCTTGCTCACTTTCACGCCCTGCTCCGGCTGTAATTCATATCTTGTTACGGAAGGTCCGCAGCTTACATTTGTAACTGTTACATTCACGCCGAAATTCTGTAATGTCTGTTGAAGTTTTGATGCTGTCTGACGCAAATATTCATCCGAATCACCACCTGCATTTTTGCCTCTTTGTAATAATTTAAGTGGTGGAAAGTGATATGCTTTCTTCTGCTTTTCTTCATTCTTTTTAATTTCCGTATCTACATCTGCAGTTGCTTCATCGACTTGTTTTTTGCTTTCTGCTGTCCTTGGTTTTGCAAGAGAACGTTCCGTTTTTGCCGATTCCTCTACGGAATCATCTGAATTATCTGCCGTCAACGGTTGTGCACGGCTGAGTACAAGCTGACCTGTATCATCTTCTGTAGTAAATAATTTGTCCTGTGCCCTCAGCGGTTCTTTTCCGTTTGAAGGAATCAGTTCCTGCATATCCGGTGTCTTCTTTGCGATTGTGGTATCAAAAGATACGCCTGAAACCACTTTGTCTTTACGTTTTTCCGCACCGTTTTCCTGACGGCGTTGCTCACGGTGAATCTCAGCCTGTTCTCTATGGCGTTTTACATCTTCTTTCGCAGTTATATATGCCTTTGAACCTTGTTTTTTCATCCCGTCAACAAATGATTTCTCTGTGATAATTACAAGACATATAATACAAATAACAATTACTACTAAATATGTACCAATGATACCAATCGCAGAACAAAGCATTTTTGTAAAAATGCCTCCAATCCAGCCTCCTGCATTCGTATGAACCTGAAATTCAGCATTTTTATCGTATCCGTCTATCACCAATTCAAAAATAGTACATATCATACAACTGAAAACGACACCTGCTCCTGCTTTTAGATAAGCAAAACGGTTACCAATGTTTGATGTGACAAATGCAATCCCTATAAATATTAAAAGCGGCGCAATATATGCAATCAATCCGAATAAATAAAACAGCCATTCTGATAATGTATTACCGATACTTCCACCTACTCCAAAATTGCTGATAAATAAGAGTGCGCAAATTGCAAAAGAAACTAAAATCAAAATCTCTTTTTTTAAAAAAATCTGATTATCCTGTGTGTTTTTATTTGATGTAGATTTTTTCCTTTTCGTACTTCTTTTCCCGGTACTTTTTCTTGGAGCCATAAGACTTCCCCCTGTTTCTTACATACTACGTTTAGTATACCACTATTGAAATCGGGTGTCATCAAGAAAATTTATGCTTTCTTTTTCTTTTCTCCATTTCTTATCATTTCATGTAATTTATTTAAAGCGTCTTTCATACCGCCTACTTCATCAATGAGTCCGACTTCCACTGCTCCTTCTCCTTCTAACATTGTACCGACATCTTTTACAAGTTCTGTTGGATTAAGCATCAATTCTTCCACTTTTTCCTGTGTGATTTTAGAATGTTCAGCGAGAAATCGAGTAATTCTGTCTTGTGTTTTAACCATATTGATGTAACTTTGTTTTACACCGATAAACATCCCGGATGAACGGACAGGGTGAACTACCATTGTCCCTGACGGCACAATAAAAGAATAGTCCGCCGCCACTGCCAATGGTCCGCCAATAGAGTGACTTCCGCCTAATACTAAAGATACTGTCGGTTTACTGAGAGAGGCTATCATTTCAGCGATAGCAAGTCCCGCCTCCACGTCACCGCCTAATGTATTTAGTAAGAAGAGCGCACCTTGAAGTTCATTGCTTTCTTCCAGTTCCGCTAATTGCGGAAGTAAATGTTCGTATTTTGTTGCTTTTGTATTTGATGCAACTGCCTCATGCCCTTCAATTTCTCCGATAATTGTAAAAACTTTAATTTTATGATTTTTTGTTGAATTTTCTAATTCAATGCTCCCTGTTTCAATGATTTCTTCCCGAATCTCTTCTTTATGATTATCTGCCATGAGGTTTGCTCCTTTACATTTTTGCTAATAGTATGTGCAGATTTCATAAAATTATGTTTGCAAATCCATGTGAGAAAAATTTCAAAAATAAAAAGGCTATGGAATTTTCCACAGCCTTTCTTTTACACTTCTGCCAACGCTTGCTCTAAGTCAGCAATAATATCATCTATATTTTCAATACCCACACTGAAGCGGATTAAATCCGGTTGCACACCAGCTTCCATAAGTTCCTGTTCATTCATCTGACGATGTGTATGGCTTGCCGGATGAAGCACACAGCTTCTTGCATCGGCAACATGCGTTACGATTGCAATCATCTTCAGGCTATCCATCATCTTCACACAGGCATCTCTTCCGCCTTTTACACCGAAGGTAATGACACCGCAGGTGCCATTTGGCATATATTTTTGCGCAAGGTCATAATACTTGTCACCTTCCAGCATCGGGCAGTTTACCCATGCCACTTTTTCATGATTTTGCAAATACTTTGCAGCTTTCAATGCGTTTTCACAGTGTCTTGGCATTCTAAGGTGCAAAGTTTCAAGACCCAGATTTAAAAGGAACGCATTTTGCGGTGATTGAATAGAGCCCAAGTCTCTCATCATCTGAGATGTTGCTTTTGTAATATATGCACCCTTTCCGAAACGTTCTGTATAAACAAGTCCATGATATGTCTCATCAGGAGTTGTAAGTCCCGGAAACTTGTCAGCATGTGCTTCCCAATCAAAATTGCCACTGTCAACGATACATCCTCCAACGCAGGTTGCATGTCCATCCATATATTTTGTAGTGGAATGTGTAACAATATCTGCACCCCATTCAAACGGACGACAATTGATTGGTGTAGCAAATGTATTATCAACAATAAGCGGCACATCATGAGCATGTGCAGCTATAGCAAACTTTTCGATATCAAGCACGTTCAATGCAGGGTTTGCAATGGTCTCGCCCACGACAACTTTTGTGTTTTCCTGAAATGCTGCATTTAATTCTTCCAATGAGCAATCCGGGTCAACAAAAGTTGCACTGATTCCCATTTTGCGAATGGTATGTGCATATAAATTGTATGTGCCGCCATAAACTGCTGAAGAACAAATAATATGGTCTCCTGCTTCGGCAATATTCATAATTGCGTAGAAATTCGCCGCCTGACCGGAAGATGTAAGCATTGCTGCGACTCCGCCTTCCATATCACAAATCTTCGCTGCCACTGCATCGTTTGTCGGGTTTTGAAGTCTTGTGTAGAAATATCCGGAATCTTCCAAATCAAACAATCTACCCATAGCATCACTGTCTTCGTACTTAAATGTTGTGCTTTGGTAAATCGGCAACACTCTCGGCTCACCGTTTTTTGGTGTGTATCCTGACTGAATACATTTTGTTTCTATCTTAAAATTGCTCATACGAACGCCTCCTTATTACTCATCCCAGTTATGGTAAACTTCCTGAACATCATCATCGTCATCTAAAAGTTCCAACGTTTTTTGAATGTTCTTAATGTCTTTTTCGTCTGTTAAAGTCACATAAGTTTGTGGAATCATAGTGACTTCTGCGCCAACCATTGGAATACCTTCCTTTTCCAATACTTCACGGACTTCACTAAATGAATCAGGGTCAGTTAAAATTTCAAAGCTATCCTCTTCTTCGTTAAAATCTTCTGCTCCTGCATCCAGTGCCATCATCATCAAATCATCTGCATCCATATCACATTCTTCTTTATCCACAATGATTTGTCCTTTTTTGTCAAACATAAATGAAACACAACCAGGGGTTCCGACATTTCCGTTTCCCTTTGTAAATGCATTGCGCACGTTAGATGCCGTACGATTCTTATTATCTGTCAATGCATCTACAATGATTGCAGTTCCGTTTGGTCCGTATCCTTCATATGTAACACGTTCATAATTCGATGCATTTGCATCTCCGGCTGCTTTTTTGATACTTCTGTCGATGTTATCATTCGGCATGTTATTTGCTTTTGCTTTTGCAATTACATCGCGCAATCTACTATTGTTAGCAGGGTCCGGTCCGCCGCCTTCTTTTACGGCTACGGCTAATTCTCTACCGATTTTCGTAAAGATTTTTCCCTTCACCGCATCATTCTTTTCCTTTTTATGTTTAATATTCGCAAATTTTGAATGTCCTGACATCTTTCTCCCTCTTTCTGTCTGTATTTTAAAAATCACTTGTTTATTCTAGCATTCTTTTTTCAATTTGTACAGTTTAATCACATCGTTTTCGATTATGTATGCAGTTCCAAACTGATTTTCAATGCATTATCTACTTTTGCCATCAGTTTTCCGTCCACATGACAAATTAAATCTTTCAAACGCTGTTTGTCGATTGTACGAATCTGTTCCAGTAAAACAACAGAACTTTTCACAATCTGATATTGTCTTGCATCTATTTCTACATGCGTTGGTAACTTTGCTTTGTTCATCTTTGACGTAATCGCTGCACAGATAACCGTCGGGCTGTGTTTATTTCCTATATCATTTTGAATGATAAGAACAGGTCTGATTCCCCCTTGTTCCGAACCCACAACCGGGCTTAAATCTGCATAAAATATATCTCCACGTCTAATTTGCAATTTCTTTCACACTCCGATTAATTTTGATAACTTCATTATTTCCAAATTTTTCGGATGTATTCTGCGCTATTATGCAAAATAGTCTACTTGTTCTGAAACTGCTCCATTTTTCACATATACTCTTGGAATACGCTTTCCCAAATCACAGATAAATTCATAATTAAAGCGTCCTGAAAGCGTACTTAAATCTTCTACTGCAATGGTTTCATTTCCATCGCTGCCGATTAATGTAACTTTATCTCCAAAGCTGGCCCCTTCAATATGAGTCACATCTACCATAAACTGATCCATGCACACTCTTCCGACAATCGGTGCTTTTTTTCCACGAATCAAAACATATCCTAAATTTGATAAGTTTCTCGGATAGCCATCCGCATAGCCCACAGGAATGGTTGCAATCTTCATCTTTTCCTTAGAAACAAAGGTACCTCCGTAACTAATCGGAACCCCTGCTTCAATCTCCTTCACAAATGCAATGTGGCTTTTTAAAACCATTGCAGGTCTTAATTTTACATTCTGCATATTTACTTCTTCGGAAGGATAAAGTCCATATACAGAAATTCCTGCTCTTACTAAGTCGAAATTTGCCTCTTCTACATCAATAATCGCCGCGCTGTTTGCACAATGTTCATATTGATAAGTCACATCTCTT
>CAZRZV010000053.1:0-10114 GCA_964604665.1 uncultured Faecalimonas sp.
CGAAATTTTCAGGTTGGTTTTGTCATCTATTGTTTAATTATCAATGTTCTTTGCTGTCTTACGACAACCACCTAAGAATATCAGATGTTTTTTGCCTTGTCAACATCTTTTCTTAAGTTTTTTAATTTTTTTGAAAACTTGAGCGCCCTCCTGAGCGCCTAAACAGAATAACATAAAACTTTTTTGTTTGTCAACGCTTTTTTATGATTTGTTTTACTATTTTTTTACACTTCTAAATATAGTATTTTCTCCATTTTTCGCGTCAATATATGCTACCTGTTTTCAAAAGGAAAACCGATGCGAAAAACTCATCGGTTTCGACCGGAGAAGGCGGGATTTGAACCCGCGCACCGCTATTAACGACCTACTCCCTTTCCAGGGGAGCCCCTTCAGCCTCTTGGGTACTTCTCCATGACTGTTATGATACGAGAAAACCACCAATACATTTTGGTGGTTTCCTAAACGCAGAGGGTGGGATTCGAACCCACGCGCCCTCTCGGACAAACGGTTTTCAAGACCGCCTCGTTATGACCACTTCGATACCTCTGCATATATTTAATTACGTTACCTCGTCAGCAACGTAATTTATATTAGCATGACCTTTTTGCACTGTCAACACTTTTTTTCGTTTTTTTGCTTTTTATTTTCCCAGAAAGATTTCTGCAATTTTTAAGTCTTCCGGCGTGGTAATCTTGATATTTTCATAAGCGCCTTCCACCAATTTTACCTTACGGTTCAGCATGGATTCCACAACCATCGCATCGTCTGTCACCTGTATTGTTTCCTGCTGCATCAACAATCTATACGCCCCTTTTACAATTTCTACAGAAAAAACCTGAGGTGTCTGAATCATCCACACATGACTTCTGTTCGGAGTCTCTTTTATATAGCCCACCTCATCTGCTATTTTAATCGTATCTTTTACAGGCATACCAACTACACAGGCTTCTTCCTTTTGTACAGATGCATAAGCTCTCTGCAAAATTTCCTCTGTGACAAACGGGCGCGCTCCATCGTGAATGAATACATACCCATCCGTGACTTCTTGAAGTCCATTCCACACAGAGTGATAACGTTCCGCTCCGCCACGCACAATCTTGCTTACTTTTGTAATATGAAATTTCTCAACGATTTCTCTCCGGCAATATTCTTCCTGATTTTGACCAACCACTAATATAATCTCGTCAATGATATCCGATTTTTGGAAAACATCTAATGAATAAAACAGTACCGGCTTTCCCGAAATCTCTAAATATTGCTTTTGCACTTTTGTCCCCATGCGCTTTCCTTGCCCTGCCGCAAGAACAATCGCAGTACATTTTACCTTTTGCATCTTAACGTTCCCCTAATTTCAGATTTGGAACTGCATTCAAATCCCAACCGTGTCTTGTGCCACTCATATATTCATAATATGCAGCTGCTCCAATCATTGCCGCATTGTCTGTGCAATAAATCGGCGACGGATGATAAAATGCCACACCATTTTTCTCGCATGCTTCCTTCATTGCCGCACGGAGTGTACTATTTGACGCCACACCTCCTGCAATTGCAAATTTTGAAAGGCCGTATTCTTTTACTGCACGCATTGCATTTTCTACCAGGACGTCTGTCACCGCCTTTTGGAAAGATGCCGCAATATCTGCACGGTTAAATTCTTCGCCTTTCATCTGACAGCCGTTAATATAATTTAATACCGAGGATTTTACACCACTGAAACTGAAATCATACGGTGCATCATCAATATGGGCTTTGGGAAATACGATTGCATCTGGATTTCCTTCCTTTGACAATTTGTCAATCTTTGGACCGCCCGGATATCCAAGTCCGATTGCACGAGCCACCTTATCGAATGCTTCTCCTGCCGCATCATCACGTGTTCTGCCTATGATTTCATATTTTCCATAGTCTTTGACGCATACCAAATGTGTATGTCCACCTGATACAACAAGGCAAATGAACGGCGGTTTCAATTCTTTATTTTCAATATAGTTTGCAGAAATATGTCCTTCTATGTGATGTACACCGACCAGTGGAAGATTCTTCGCAAAGGCAATCGCTTTTGCCTCCGCAACCCCTACTAAAAGAGCGCCAACAAGCCCCGGACCGTAAGTTACACCGATTGCATCGAGGTCATCCAAAGTGACATTTGCTTCCTTCAAGGCTTCTTCAATTACCTGGTTGATTTTTTCAATATGTTTGCGGGATGCGATTTCCGGCACCACACCGCCATACAATTTATGCAATTCAATCTGAGATGAGATTACATTCGACAACACTTCACGGCCATTCTTTACAACAGACGCTGCCGTCTCATCGCAGGAACTTTCAATTGCTAATATCAAAACATCTTTTTGCTTAGTCATCCTCTTATCCTCGTTTTCTAGTTCTCAGGAAAATCCAATTCCACCGACATGGCATCTTTCCCCGCTTTTGCGTTGAAAAAAATTGCCCGCACATCATCCATGTACTCCTCCGGTCTGGTCAGAGACGGGCTGTAATGTGTCAGCCACATTTCACCCACCCCGGCTTTCTTCGCAAGCTCTGCCGCTTCATAGAATGTCATGTGTTTATATTCCACCGCCTTTGCAGCCTTATCCTTTTCGCCGTACATACCTTCGCATATAAACAAATCTGAACCCATCGCATTTTCCACAATGGATGCTGTCGGTCTGGTATCTGTGCAATAGGTAAGTTTGATGCCCTTTCGCGGAGCGCCAAGCACCATATCCGGTGTATAAACCCGGCCATTTGCCTCGATGGTCTCACCCTTTTGCAAATGTTTCCAATACTCTTTTGGAATTTCTTCTGCAAGTGCTCTGTCCAAGTCAAACTTGCCTGCGCGGTCAATTTCTATTGTGTAACCGTAGCAAAGCACGTTGTGGTTTACACGAAATGCTTTGAGACGATATCCATTCATCTCGAATGTCTCTTCCGGCTGGGTAATCTCCACACATTTAATTTCAAACGGAAGTTCCGGCGCGATAATGCGAAGAGCATTTACCACACGTTCCAACCCCTTCGGTCCAATCAAGGTAAGCGGTTCAGTTCGATCCGCATTTCCCATGGTGAGAAGCAGACCCGGAAGTCCGCTGATATGGTCACCATGATAATGCGTAAAGCAAATCACGTCGATTGGTTTGAAACTCCATCCTTTTTCTTTAATTGCAATCTGCGTACCTTCACCGCAATCAATCAGGAGGCTGCTGCCGTTAAATCTTGTCATCAGCGATGTCAGCCAGCGATATGGGAGCGGCATCATTCCGCCGCTTCCGAGTAAACATACATCTAACATGAATATCTCCTTCTCTAATCGTTTGCATCTACTCCTATCGGAATTGCAAATGTCGAAACCCACTCATCATAGCATTCTTCGCACAAATCAAATTTGTGAACTTCGTTATCTTTCTCAGAAAAAAATCCCCAACGTTTTTCTACGGAAAGCACATCTGCTTCCAGCACACCGTTTTTTACGGAAATTTCTTTTCCACATTTATTACAAATAATTTTTTCTACTTCTTTTGTTTCTTTTATGATATATTGACGCATATACTTTCCTCCTCAGAATGTTTTATGTCTTCATTATATCTTGTCCCAAGGGCAATTCCTATTGGGAACTGCTGCCTATGCTGTCAATCCTTGTTTGAATTTCCAGTTGTAATTGCCTTGCTCATCAGAACTGCGTTTTCTTTTGGCTTGTCATAGAAATCTTTGCGAACTCCATCTTCACAAAATCCATATCTTGCATAAAATTTTCTCGCAGCCACATTACTTTCTCTCACATCGAGAAGCAACTTCGTAATATCTTTTTCTGCGCAAATCTTTTCTACCTGCTCCAAAATTTCACGTCCTACCCCTTGACGACGCCATGACACATCCACTGCAATTCTGGCAATCTCTCCTTCATCCAATACAAAATACGAAATACAATAACCTATCATCTTTTCATCTTGTTCTGCCACTACGATAAACGCTTGTTTTTGGCAAAAGGTATCATAAACACTGTTCTCTGACCACGCATCTGTAAAAGTTTTACTTTCCAAGTCCGCAATTTCTTTCACATCGTTTTCATTCATATTACGAAGGATTCGCATTTCTTTCTGCACGCTCTCTTTCTGCCTGGGATACTCTGAGGTAATCCGGACAATGCTCCGTTGCAGTTTCCACCTTGCCCGCTTCAAAATATTTCATTCCCAGAGCGCCCACTGCCGCCGCCCTCTGTCTGTTCATATGCGCCGGTGCAAAAGTGCATTCCACAGTGAGTCCGTTTTTCAAATCTTCTCCATACACCGAAACGCCGTCTCCTAAAAAGGTGACTTTTTCTCCGTATCCGTTTAATTTTCCTATCAATTCTTCCACGGAAATTGCCATCTGCTCTTCCACCACTTGAAATTCATCTTTTATAAAGCGGTAAATTCCTGTGTACACCTGATTTCTTCTGGCATCCATAATCGGACAGATCATTCCGCTGTTTCCATATAAGTTATAAGCAAGTCCGTCTACCGTCGGAACATGAATCAGTGGTTTGTTAAGCACAAGTCCCAGCCCCTTTGCCGTTGCAGCACCGATACGAAGTCCGGTAAAGGAACCCGGACCACCTGACACAGCAATCGCGTCAATGGAAGACAAATCAAGCTCCGTCATTCTGACAATCTCATCTAACATCGGAAGCAATGTCTGCGAATGTGTCTTTTTGTAATTGACTGTGTACTCTGCAATCGTCTGGTCATTTTCTAAGATTGCTACAGTTGCCACAAGTCCTGAACTGTCAATCGCTAAAATCTTCATGTAATGCCTCCTCAATCGTAATCTTTCTATAATCAAAACCTTTTTCTAAATCTTTTTCAATCGTAATCTGTATGCAGTTCTCCGGAAGAATCTCTTTGATAAGATTTGCCCATTCAATCAATGAAACGCCTTCGCCATAGACATAGTCTTCAAAACTGATTTCATCCATCTCCGAAATATCACCGATACGATACACATCAAAATGATAAAACGGCAGACGTCCTTCATCGTACACCTGCACAATGGTAAAAGTCGGACTGCTGATTGGCTCGGTAATTTCAAGACCGTCTGCCATCCCTTGGGTAAAAACTGTTTTTCCGACGCCCAAATCACCCACCAATGTATAGACTTGTCCCCGCGAAGCTTTTTTCCCGATTTTCACACCTAATTCATAAGTCTCTTTTGCACTTCTTGTCTCGATAATCATCTATTTCATCCTCATACTTTTTGCAGGAACGTTTGCACGAAGCATTTCCACAACCGCGTCATATTGCTCGCCCATACATTCTTTTGGCAAGATTATTGCCCGCACACGATTCATATAAATCAGTATGCTCTTCTTTGTGCTGACTACTTTTGCAATGTCTTCCCATTTATTTGTCGCCTGCACATCATCTTGTCTGACCGTAATTCCGGTCTCATCAAGTTCATATTCCAGTGGTTTTTGAAACATCGGTGTATTTTGCACTTGCATAGCTGCTCTTGTCTTTGTCGTCATCGGATTTACTACCAGCAATATAACCGCAATCAAAAGCGCCGGCATCGCCGCTATAAAACCATCTTGGATGCACGTATGAACCGCCAGTCCTAACGCGGCCACTCCTAATACCGGAACCAAAATTCCGCTTATCTTAGTGTAAGTATTATATAAATAGAAGTCATGCATATATTTTGCATTCATTTTTACTGAAAACTGAATCGACATTGATTTCTCCTTACTTTACCCATAAATAATGCTGTGCGATAAATTATTATAGCACAGCATTGTCATTTTGTTAATGATGTAATTTTAAGATTGGACTGATTTTTTTGTAAATACAAAATACGATAACCGATACCACTACACCTTTGAGCAGATTAAACGGTGCGACTGCAAACATGACAAACGTAAACAGACTGTTGATACTTGCATTTACCTTCGTCCCCATCTCAATCAGCGCTTCTATCGGCATATGAAATGCTTTCGCATAAGCCGGCAACATTATGTAGGCATTGATAAAGCATCCTAAAAATGTCATCACCAAAGTCCCTGCTGTCATGGCGATAAGTGCGCCTTTCTTGGTCTTTTTCACCTTGTAGATGATACCTGCCGGTACGCAAAGTGAACAGCCTATCACAAAGTTTGCCAGTTCACCCACACCTGCCGTTACGGTTCCATTCATCACAAAGTTCAAAAGAATCTTAACAAGTTCAATCAGTGCTCCTGCCAAAGGCCCCATGGAAAAACATCCCACAAGCACCGGCACCTCACTGAAATCAAGTTCATAAAACGACGGTGCAAACGGAAGCGGTATCTCAAATAGCATTAGCACACCTGCTATCGCCCCCAGCATACCAATCTGCGCAATCATTCTTGTTGTCATTCTTCTCTTTGTATTCATCTCTTTCTCCTCCCATCCAGACTTTACTGTCGGTACCGGAATCTCACCGGTTCAGCTGCCAAAGCAGGTCGCGGACTTTACCGCCGGTGGGGAATCTCACCCCGCCCCGAAGATTTTAAAATTTATTAGTTTTGTCTATTATAGTACTTTACAGTTTCATCGTCAACTGTATTCTTTTTTTCTGCAAATCTACGCTCATAACTTTTACTTCCACAATATCGCCGACGCTTACTACTTCCAACGGATGTTTGATGAATTTCTTGTCGGTAATCTGTGAAATGTGAACGAGTCCGTCCTGATGCACCCCGATATCTACAAAAATACCAAAATCAATTACATTGCGTACCGTTCCTTTTAAAATCATGCCTTCTGTCAAATCTTTCATTTCCAAAACATCAGTGCGAAGAATTGGTTTTGGCATTTCGTCACGAGGGTCTCTCGCCGGCTTTTCTAATTCTTTCACGATATCGCGAAGCGTAATCTCCCCAATGCCGAGTTCTTCGGCAAGTTTGCCGTAATCCTTTACTGTCTTTGATAATCCTTTCAAGTTGCCGCCCGCAATATCTGCCTTGCTAAAACCTTGCTTTTCCAAAAGTTTTTCAGCCGCCTCATAGCTTTCCGGATGCACGCTGGTTCCGTCTAGCGGGTTTGTTCCGCCTTGGATACGCATAAAGCCCGCACATTGTTCATATGCTTTTGGTCCGAGTTTTGCTACTTTCAGAAGATCTGTTCTATTCTTGAAACTTCCGTTTTCCTCACGATAGGCTACAATATTTTTTGCAATGGTTCCTGAAACACCGGAAATGTATGCAAGAAGCGGTGCAGATGCTGTATTTAAATCCACGCCTACTTTATTTACACAATCTTCTACCACACCGGACAATGCTTCGCTGAGCTTCTTCTGGTTCATATCATGTTGATACTGGCCAACCCCAATGGATTTCGGATCAATTTTTACAAGCTCTGCCAGTGGGTCCTGAATTCTTCTCGCAATCGACGCCGCGCTTCTTTGACCAACATCAAAGTTCGGAAATTCCTCTGTCGCCAACTTACTTGCCGAGTATACAGAAGCCCCTGCTTCATTTGTAATAATGTACTGCACTTTTTCCGGAATCTCTTTGAAAAGTTCCACAATAATCTGCTCTGATTCACGGGAAGCCGTTCCGTTTCCAACTGAAAATAATGAAATATTGTATTTTTTAATCAATTTCTTTAAGACATCTTTTGCTGCTGCAATCTTTTGCGGAGTCGTCGGTGCAGTCGGATAAATAACAGTGGTATCCAACACCTTGCCCGTAGCATCCACAACTGCCAGTTTACATCCTGTACGGAATGCAGGATCCCAGCCGAGTACGATTTGTCCGACAATCGGCGGTTGCATCAGAAGTTGTTCTAAGTTCTTACCAAACACTTCGATAGCTCCGTCTTCTGCCTTCTCTGTCAAAGCGCTGCGAATTTCCCGTTCAATCGCAGGCTCAATTAATCTCTCATAACTGTCTGCCACCACTTCCTTAAGTACAGGCGTCGTGTATGGATTATCCGAAATAATCGTTTTCTTTTCTAAGTATTGAAGCACTTTCTCTTCCGGTGCCGCTATTTTTACGGTTAAGAATTTTTCTTTTTCACCGCGGTTTAATGCAAGCACTCTATGTCCGGCGAGTTTCGTAATCGGTTCTTCAAAATCGTAATACATCTCATATACCGATTGTGCCTCTGCGTCTTTCGCAACCGAAACCATTTTTCCCTGCTTTGTTGTCAAATCACGAATATAGATACGGTAATCCGCCTCGTCAGAAATATATTCTGCAATAATATCTTTCGCGCCGTTGATTGCTTCCTCAGCAGATGCCACTTCTTTTTCCTGCGAAATATATTCCTTTGCCGTCTCTTCCAATGGCACTTCTGTCTTTTGCAGCATAATCAGTGCTGCCAGAGACTCCAGCCCCTTTTCTTTCGCAACAGTCGCTCTCGTTCTACGTTTCGGCCGGTACGGACGGTACAAATCTTCCACCACTACCAAAGTCTCCGCAGCCAAAATCTGTGCTTTTAATTCTTCTGTCAGTTTCCCCTGCTCTTCTATAGATGATAATACCTGTTCTTTCTTCGCTTCCAAGTTACGAAGATATGTTAATCTCTCGTGAAGTTTTCGTAATTGCTCGTCATTTAAGGCCCCGGTTGCCTCCTTACGATATCTGGAAATGAAAGGAATGGTATTTCCCCCATCAATCAGATTTATCGCTGCTTCTACCTGCCAGCTTTTTACTTCTAATTCCTGTGTTATCTTCTGAATTATATCCATGCCTGTTCTCCTTTAGCATATTCTTCCTGTATTATATCGAAATTCATACGTAAATTCAATTCCGAGTGCACTCTGCTTTCCTTGTTTTTTCCATTTGCTTGTGATATGATAGTTTCATTATAGGAGTTGTGTAAGGAGTATACTGTATGAGCGAGCAAGCCACATTGTCCAGACAGCAGCAAAAATCGAAGGAAACGAAAGAACGTATTTTTCAAGCTGCCAAACGAATCTTACAACACAGCGGATATGAGACGCTTTCCATTAAAAATATATGCGAAGAGGCAGGGGTATCGAACGGAAGTTTCTACCATCATTTTAAAACCAAAGATGATTTGCTTTCTTATTATATTGAAGACCAGCCGGGCATGGAACCGGATTTATTGGAAATTCCGCAAAACACGGAGGAGGCAAAGGCCGCCATTGTCAGTGTGTATTTAAACTACGTGAAATACTGCCGGGAACTTGGTGTGGATTTCATCGCGGAATATTACACCCCACGAAATCAGGCTTTGAATCCCAACATACGTACCGAGCGTCCTTATCCGATTGTGACAGTGCAATGTTACTTGGAAAAAGCGATTACCGCAGGTTCTATTAGAACCAATCTGTCCATTGCAGAAATCGTAACCGACATTCGTATGCTGGTAATCGGAAATGCATTTGAATGGGCAATGACGAATGGGGATGCAGATTTTGAGGGAAATATAAGAAGGTCTATTTCACACTATTTAGATGGTGTGTTTGTAGACTAAATGAGAATTGTATTGCTAGATTTTTTTTAATCTGCTAAAATGTAAACGGATTACTTACAAAAAAGGAGGTATCTCTATGTTTCCTGAAGAAACAAACCAAACAAACACATCCAATTCCACATTACCTTTAAATTGGCACAAAGTGCAACTATACGGATTGTTTTTCGCCGTTGCTCTTATATATATTGCAAGCAGTATTCCTTTTTTTACAAATTCCTTTTATGGTAAATACACGGAATACATTTACAATGTTTGCGAACCACTAAAAGCAATTGATACACTGTTTGGGATTTTGTCTTTGGCTTATGCTGCCTTCCTCATATATGTGCGTTTTCAATTGGCGCAGAATAAGGGAAAAGCAGTCTTTTATATGGACATCGCTTATATGATGCCGGGCGTGCTGAGCGGAACATACCAGTTGTTTTCGTCATTGGTAATACACAATACATTAAACATGACATTTAGTGAAGCGTTTGACATTTTTAGCGTGGTTCTCTTCTTACTGGGTTCTGCGATAGCAGGCATACTGAATCATATCTATTACTCAAAACGTTATTATTTATTTACGGAAGAAGAATAATCATTCGCATAATATTAGGGTACTTGAAAATTTCAAGTACCCTCAGAGTGTAGACAAAGTTGGTGTTGGAGCGTTAGCTCCAACACCTCTTTTCTTT
>CAZRZV010000054.1:0-9713 GCA_964604665.1 uncultured Faecalimonas sp.
GAAAGCTTCCGCCCCATATATCTGTTCAAAGACTGTGGTGTGAAGGAAGTAGTCAATATCAAATTTTTTCATACTGAACAATTTTGTGAAAATCAGTCCGAGATAGTACGAATTCACACTTTTTTCGCTCGGATCTAAATATTCTGTGGCGGGTGATTTGATTAAATATCCGTCATTTACTGACAGGTTTGTCTCAACCATAGAAATCTTGGAAATGAACTCCTGTGTTCTTTTTTCGTGGTGCCATGGAGAGAGAAATTGATTTGGCATACCGCAGGTTAAAATGGAATGCAGCAATTCTAAGTTATTACATTCTATGATTTCGGAAGAATAGAATGGGTATTCAAATCCGTTACAGCCTGTGACATCTACCGTTATTTTATATGTGTCATTTTGTGTGAGTTTCAATGGTTCACCAACTTTCTTACGTAAATTCATTATTTATACTGATATTATATTAAATTTTGGAGGTGCTTACAACAAAAAAATAAAGTTTGCGTTCTGATTAAAATCGTGCTAGACTATCAATGTTAAAAAGATAATACATGTTATATATAGAGAAGAAAAGAGGGAAAATCATGGGTGGATTTTTTGGAGTTACTTCAAAGACCAATTGCGTTTTAGATTTATTTTACGGCGTTGATTATCATTCTCATCTTGGTACAAGAAGAGGTGGGATGGCAGTATATGGTGAAAGTGGATTCAGCCGTGCAATTCATAATATCGAGAATTCTCCGTTTCGTACGAAATTTGAGCGTGATGTAGAGGAAATGAAAGGAAATATGGGAATTGGCTGTATTTCTGATTATGAGCCTCAACCATTGTTGATTCAATCTCATATGGGAAGTTTTGCTATTGCAACCGTAGGTAAGATTAATAATCTGCGTGCCCTGTTGAAGATTGTATACAAAAACGGCCACACACATTTTCAGGAAATGAGCGGCGGACAGATTAATGCTACTGAATTAATTGCGTCTCTCATTTGCAAGAAGGATTCTATTGTAGAGGGACTTCAATATGTACAGCAAATTGTAGATGGCTCTATGACCGTACTTTTGATGACAAAGGAAGGTATTTATGCGGCGAGAGACCGTTACGGAAGAACCCCGGTGCATGTGGGAAAGAAAGACGGTGCACATGCGGTCGCATTTGAAAATTTCTCATATAAGGGAATGGGATATGAGGATTGCAAGGAATTGGGTCCATCCGAGATTGTATATATTACCCCTGAAAGTGTTGAAACAGTTTCTGAACCGGGAAAAGATATGAAGATATGTTCTTTCCTTTGGGTATATTATGGTTATCCGACAGCATCTTATGAAGGTATTAGTGTAGAAGAGATGCGTTATAATTGCGGTGCCATGCTTGCAAAGCGTGATAAAAACAGCGTAGATGCTGATATGGTAGCAGGGGTTCCGGATTCCGGAATGGCGCATGCAATCGGTTATGCAAATGCGTCTGGAGCAAAATATGCAAGACCATTTATCAAGTACACGCCGACTTGGGCAAGGTCGTTTACGCCTACGAATCAGGAGCAGAGGGAATTGGTAGCCAGAATGAAATTGATTCCGGTACCATCCTTAATCAAAGAAAAGAGTATGGTATTGATTGACGATTCGATTGTGCGTGGGACACAGCTTCGAGAAACGACAGAGTTCTTATATAACAGTGGTGCAAGAGAAGTACATGTCAGACCGGCGTGCCCACCATTATTATACAGTTGTAAATATCTGAATTTCTCGCGTTCAAAATCAGAGATGGATTTGATTACCCGTCGTGTGATTCGTGAAAAAGAAGGAGAAAATGCAGATAAGGTATTGGCAAAATATGCAGACCCGAACAGCGCAGAGTACGAATATATGTTGGAAGAAATTCGCAAGAAATTGAATTTTACCAGCTTGAGATATCATCGTTTGGATGATTTAGTGAAAGCAATCGGACTGGAACCATGCAAACTTTGTACCTATTGTTTTGATGGAAAAGAGTAATACTATGCGTGAAGAGTTATTTAAAATGGAAAGAAAAGGACTTGTAACAGAGGGTCAGACAGTGAATGTAACGGAAAGAGTAAATGGCAGTCTCTACAGTTATCTGGTCGAGCCTTCCGTTGCGATGTCAGGTATTTTCCGAAGCAATCAGAGAATTCAATCAAAAACAGGTATCGTGAATGAAATTCGTGAGACAGAGAGAGGATTTTATCTGGTTGTAGGATTTGAAGAATAAGCAAATAAAAAGGATTTGTTGTAGTTTGCAACAAATCCTTTTGCATTTTACAGTTTGATATTTTTAAATAAATCTTTGAGGCTTGTGCCGATTTCCTCTGCTTCAGGAAGTTCTACTTTTTCTACGACTTCTTCCTTTGGTTCTATTAATGCTTTCATGCTGAGACTGATTTTTCCATCTTTGACAGCGAGCACTTTTGCTTCGACCGTATCTCCGACATTTAATACTTCTCCGGCATGTTTCAGACGTTTGTCGGAAATCTGAGAAATATGAACCAATCCGGAAAGCCCGTTTTCAAGACGGATAAATGCACCATAGTTTTGCAGGCTTTCAACCGTTCCCGTCACAACAGAGTCCACTTTTACACTTGCAAGCAATGCATCTTTTGCCGCTTTTTCTTTTGCTTTCAAAAGCCCGCGTGCAGATAATACGAGACGATTGTTTGCCTGGTCAACATCGATGACTTGAACATCTATTTCCTTTAACAAATAGTCTTCTAAATTTTCTACATATGATAAGGATAATTGAGATGCCGGAACAAATCCGCGAATACCTTCAACCATTACGATGACTCCGCCGTTTACTACGCCCTCTACTTTTAATGTAAGGACAGTCTTTTTGTCTAAATAGTCCGCAACGATGTTCCATGGATTTGCATCGTCAAAATGTTCTTCTAAATCTGCCATTGTTTCTGCCTGTAATAATTCTTCGCTCATTTCTATACCTCTTTTTCGTTTACTCTTATGATATCGCGTCCGCGATTTCAATCTTATAATAAGAATAAAATATATTTCTTGAAATAGCAATAAGAATTGCGTAAAAAGGTTTGACATTTTTCATAAAAAATGGCAACCTATAAGAGTAGGGGGAGGTGTTCCTTTGGAAGCAAAAGAAACGAAAAAAGTATATGTAGTTGGTCATAAGAATCCGGATACAGATTCAATTTGTTCTGCGATTGCTTATGCAAATTTAAAACAGCAAATATCAGATGTACAGTATCTTCCAAGACGTGCAGGGACGATTAATGAAGAAACCCAGTATGTGCTGGATAGATTTGGCGTGGAACCGCCAAAATTTCTGTCAAATGTGTATCTGCAAGTGAGAGATGTCGACGTGAATAGGATGCCGGGTATCGGTGGTGATATGTCCATTAAGGAAGCGTGGGCATTGATGAAAGAGCGTAACGTATATACAATTGCAGTTACGAAGGATTCACAATTAAAGGGCGTTATCACGACAGGCGATATTGCTACGTCTTATATGGACGAATATGACAGTTATATTTTAGCAAAAGCGAATACGCAATATAGGAACATTATTCATACCGTGGAGGGTGAATTGCTTACCGGCGATTATAATGCATATTTCTCACAGGGGAAAGTGGTAGTGGCGGCATCAAGTCCGGATATGATGGAAGATGTTATCGAGAAGAACGACCTTGTTATTCTGGGAAACCGCTATGAAGTGCAGCTTTGTGCGTTGGAACTGGGGGTTAGTTGTATCATTGTTTGTCAGGGAGCAACGGTTGCCAAGACGATTCAAAAATTGGCAGAGGAGAGAGGGGTAGTGCTTATCACTTCTCCACATGATACATTTACGGTAGCCAGATTGATTAATCAGAGTATTCCGGTAGAACATTTTATGATGAAGGACGAACTTACAGTATTTAACACCACAGATTATGTGGAAGAGATTAAGTCGGACATGGCAAAGAACCGTATGCGGGATTTCCCTGTGCTTGATAAACAAGGGAATTTTTATGGGCTTATTTCCAGCCGTCGTTTGATGGATGCAAGTAAAAAGCAGGTAATCATGGTTGATCATAATGAGAAGGCACAGGCTGTTGATGGCATTGAAGAGGCTGAGGTTTTAGAAATCATTGACCATCACAGGTTAGGCGGTCTTGAGACGGTGGGACCGGTCTCATTCAGAAATCAACCGGTCGGCTGTACGGCAACCATTATATATAGTATGTACAAGGAAAACCAAATTGTGCCGGATGAGAAGAATGCGGCGCTGCTTTGTGCGGCAATTATATCTGATACACTTATGTTCCGTTCACCGACTGCAACATGGATTGATAAGATGGCAGCAGAAGAATTGGCAAAGATTGCGCAGATAGATATGGACGAATTGTCACAACATATGTTCCAGGCGGGAAGCAATTTGAAAGGTAAGACAGCGGAAGAAATCTTTGTCCGTGATTTTAAGCAGTTCACAGTGGATGATGTGAAGTTTGGTGTAGGTCAGGTGAATTCCATGAATGCCGAAGAACTTGCGGGGATTAAAGAGATTATACTGCCGTACTTAAAAGAGGCTGCGCTGAATCACGGATTACATATGGCATTTTTTATGCTGACAAATATTGTAGAAGAGTCTACCGAGCTGCTTTGCTATGGAAAAGGTGCAAGGGAGCGGGTAATCGAGGCATTTGATTTACCAAGTGATACAACGGACATACATTTGCACGGTGTTGTATCACGTAAGAAGCAATTGATTCCAACCTTTGTGGTTTCATTGCAGCAATAGGAGGAAAATATGGCAAAACAAACATGGAAACCGGGGAATATGGTCTATCCACTTCCGGCAGTTATGGTAAGTGTGGGAGATAAGACCGGAAAGACAAATATTCTTACGATTGCGTGGACGGGAACAATATGCTCTAATCCACCGATGTTATACATTTCTGTGAGGCCGGAAAGATATTCTCATCAGATGCTGATGGAGACAGGAGAGTTTGTGGTGAATTTAACCACAGAGGCACTGGCATATGCTACGGATTATTGTGGCGTTAAATCGGGGCGCGATGTAGATAAGTGGAAAGAGACGAATTTGACAAGAGGAAAATCAAATGAACTTTCTTACGCACCGATTATTGAGGAATGTCCGGTAAATATCGAGTGTAAGGTGGTCGAAGTGAAAGAACTGGGAAGTCATGATATGTTTATCGCAAATGTGGTATCAGTTCAAGTGGATGATAAGTATATTGATGAAAACGGAAAATTCTGCTTAAATGAGACGGGACTTATGGCATATTCACATGGTGAGTATATCAGTCTGGGAGAACAGATTGGGACGTTTGGATATAGTGTGAAAAAGAAAAAGTAATTTCTTTTACGGGAAAAGAAAGAGAGGTTGTGTATCACGTCTATCTGTGATATATAACCTCTCTTTTTGGCTGGTTTCAGTGTTGTCTGTTAATATCTGTTTTACATATCTTTTAATTTCTGCTTCATAATTCGTCTTAAGAAGAATGTTGCCAATATTACCGATGCAGTCTCTGCGATTGGGTATGACCACCATACGGCTTCTAAACCAAACAATTTTGCAAAAGCATAAGCAACCGGAATAATGATTACCAATTGTCTTGCAATCGAGATTATCATGCTGTAGACTCCGTTTCCGAGGGCCTGAAACATGGAACTACAGATAATTGCATAACCTGCAAAGACAAAACACCAACTGATGGTACGAAGTGCAGGAATTCCGATTTCAAGCATATGTTCTGAAGCATCAAAAAGGTTTAATAGTGGTGTCGGAAAGAATTGGAATAAGAGCAATCCGACAATCATAATGCTGACAGCTAAAATGATACTGAGGCTTAAAGTATCTGTAATACGTTTTTTGTGGCGGGCACCATAGTTGTATGCGACAATCGGAATCATACCGTTTGTAAGACCAAATACCGGCATGAAAATAAAACTTTGCAGTTTAAAGTACACGCCGAATACGGCAGCCGCGGTTGAGTTAAACACTAGTAAGATGTTGTTCATGGCAAATATTGTAACGGAACCGATGGATTGCATAATAATGGATGGCACACCGATTTTATAGATGGCGCCGATAGTTCTTCCCTCCGGCTTAAAACCTTTCATATTTACATGAATCTCTTTATTGTATTTGTGATTTAAAATAATACCTAAAGTTGCAGCCACAATCTGTCCGATAATCGTTGCAAGAGCTGCTCCGGCAACTTCCATTCTCGGAAAACCGAACATACCGAAAATCATGATTGGGTCTAAAATAATATTAATAATTGCACCGGCTCCCTGGATTATCATACTAAATATCGTTTTCCCGGTAGATTGCATCAAACGTTCAAAAGTCACTTGCATAAACAAACCGATAGACGCAATGGTAACAATCATCATATAGTCCGTACCATACTTGATGATGACCGGATTTGATGTTTGCATTTCAAAGAATAATCTTGAGCCGAAGACACCAAGTAGCGCAAATGCAAGCGCACTTAACACAGCAAGAAAAACGCCGTTTCTTGCAATTATATTGGCGCGTTCAAACTTCTTTTCACCAAGACTTTTGGAGAGAAGTGCGTTGATACCGACCCCGGTACCTGTAGAGACTGAAATCATTAAGTTTTGAATTGGAAATGCAAGTGAAACCGCAGTGAGGGCATCTTCGCTTATTTTTGCGACGAAGATACTGTCTACGATATTGTAAAGCGCCTGTACAAGCATGGATATAATCATTGGGAGAGACATGGAAATTAATAGTCTCGGAATGGGTAACACACCCATTTTATTTTCTTTTACTACTGTATTTGACATAAATAATAGAACCTCCTTTACAGTCCACTAGAGATTCTAACATCATTTTTACACATATGCAATTGAAAAAATTCATATTTTAGAATGATGGAAAGAAAGGCTTAGCGAGATGAAACGAGTCGTTTTTGAGAAATTGATATACGGGATGTTTTTCTTCACAGTACTATGTAGGCTATATACATTTCAGTTACAATCAAATACAATGCCAATCATTCAAACTGCGGCGCAAGATGAGATTGCAAAGGAGCCGGCACCCAGAATTGCTTTGACTTTCGATGACGGACCGAGTATTTATACAGAAGAACTTTTAGATGGATTAAAGGAGAGAGGGGTCAAGGCAACATTTTTTCTTATAGGAAAAAATGCAAAAGAGTATCCGGATATTGTGAAACGCGAGGCAGAAGAAGGGCATTTAGTAGGAAATCATACTTACAGTCATGTAGTTATCTCTAATCTGAGTTTGGAGAAAGCAAGAGAAGAAATTGAAAAGACAAATCAGATTTTGGAAGGTATCACAGGAAAAAGGGTGGAGTATGTCAGACCGCCTTTTGGAATATGGAAAGAAGAATTGGAAGATTTGCAGATGACATCAGTGATGTGGTCTGTAGACCCGCTTGATTGGACCACAAAAAATACCGATGAAATTGTGAAGAAAGTAGTGACGCGGGCAAAGGAAAATGATATTATTTTATTGCATGATTGTTATAAAAGTTCCGTGCAGGCTGCCTTTCGCATTATTGATTTGTTACAGAGCGAGGGGTATGAATTTGTTACGATAGAGGAACTGCTTTTAGAATAGAAGGGAAAACGATATGGAAAACGCATTTTCCAGAACAGAATTATTAATCGGGAAAGACGGTTTGGGAAAACTAAAAAATGCTACCGTGATGGTGCTCGGTGTGGGCGGTGTTGGTTCCCATTGTATTGAAGCGCTTGCAAGGAGCGGTGTGGGGCGACTTGTTATCGTAGATAATGACAAGGTGAGTGAGACGAATATCAATCGTCAATCGATTGCTTATCAAAGCACGGTTGGGAAATACAAAACGAAGTTTATGCAAGAGCGTATCCGGGACATTCATCCGGCGGCGGATGTGATTACTTATGAGACATTTATCCTTCCGGAAAATCTGCATGAGATTTTTCAGGAGAAGGTGGATTATATTGTGGATGCGATAGATACCGTGACTGCGAAATTAGCAGTGGTACAGTATGCGGATGAACACGGGATTCCGATTATCAGCTGCATGGGTACGGGAAATAAATTGCATCCGGAAATGTTTGAGATTGCGGATATTTCCAAGACGTCAGTTTGCCCATTGTGCAAGGTGATGCGAAGGGAACTTAGAAACCGTGACATCAAACATTTAAAAGTGTTATATTCTAAGGAGACACCGATTGATGTGACGGGAAAGGATACAGGAGAAGAAAAAGGTACAAAACGAACACTTCCGGGAAGCATTTCCTTTGTGCCGCCGGTGGCGGGACTTTTGATTGCGGGAGAAGTGGTTCGCGAGATTGTGGGAATAAAGTAGAGGTAGAACATGGATTTATTTGATTTTATGCGTGAGCAGACAGCAGGAAAAGAATCACCGTTGGCATCAAGACTTCGTCCGACCAGATTGGACGAAGTTGTGGGACAACAGCATATTATAGGAGAAGACAAGCTTCTTTACCGTGCGATTCAGGCGGACAAGCTGAGCTCTATCATTTTTTACGGGCCTCCGGGGACGGGAAAGACGACGCTTGCCAAGGTGATTGCGAATACGACGAGCGCTGATTTTCAGCAGATTAACGCAACGGTTGCAGGTAAGAAAGATATGGAACTGATTGTCCAAAAGGCTAAGGACAATCAGGGAATGTACGGCAAGAAAACAATCTTGTTTGTAGATGAGATTCATCGTTTTAACAAGGGGCAGCAGGATTACCTGCTTCCGTTTGTGGAAGACGGCACACTGATTTTGATTGGCGCAACTACGGAGAATCCATATTTTGAAGTGAACGGCGCTTTGATTTCCAGATCCAGCGTGTTTGAACTTTATCCATTGTCAGTCGAGGATGTCAAGACGCTGATTCGACGTGCAGTTTATGATGTGGAAAAAGGTATGGGAAGTTATCGCGCTGAGATAGATGAGGATGCCTTGGAATTTTTGGCGGATATTGCAGGCGGTGATGCGAGAAATGCCTTGAATGCCATTGAACTTGGGATTCTCACTACGCAGAGAAGTGAGGACGGCAAGATACACATCACTTTGGATGTGGCACAGGAATGTATTCAAAAGAGAGTTGTCCGTTATGACAAGACCGGAGACAATCATTATGATACTATCTCCGCATTTATTAAGAGCCTTCGCGGTTCTGACCCGGATGCAGCAGTTTATTATCTTGCAAAGATGTTATATGCGGGTGAAGATATTAAATTCATTGCAAGAAGGCTTATGATATCTGCCTCTGAGGATGTGGGAAATGCAGACCCGTATGCACTTACGGTGGCAGTGTCGGCATCGCAGGCGATAGAGCGTATCGGTATGCCGGAAGCCCAGATTATCCTTGCACAGGCAGCCACATATATTGCCAGTGCGCCAAAGAGCAATGCGTCTTATTTGTCGATAGCAGCCGCGATGGAAAGTGTGAAGAGTGTAAAGACGACAGTACCGGCACATCTTCAGGACGCGCACTATAAAGGTTCAGCAAAACTGGGACATGGTATCGGATATAAATATGCGCATGACTATCCGGAACATTATGTGAAACAGCAATATTTACCGGATGAGATTCGGGATGAGAAGTTCTACGAACCAACCGAGATAGGACATGAGAAGCAGATAAAAGAGAGATTGGACAGATTAAGAAATAGGTAATACACGAATTGCTGTAAAATTTTAAGGGACTTTGGAAAATGATTTCCGAAGTCCCTTTATAATC
>CAZRZV010000055.1:0-2734 GCA_964604665.1 uncultured Faecalimonas sp.
GGATACAACGCATTCATGTTAATCCAATATGGTTACAATGGTTACTTATCAAAAATTTCTAACCTTTCTAAACCGGCAACAGAATGGGTTGCAGGTGGTATGCCAATCACAAAGATGATGAATATCGAAAGAAGACACGGGGAAGACAAACCGGTAATCAAGAAAGCTCTCGTAGAACTTGATGGTGCTCCATTTAAGTACTTTGAAGAACATCGTGCAGAGTGGGCTGAAAACACATGCTTCATATATCCTGGTGCAATCCAATACTACGGACCGGCAGAAGTTTGTGATATCACAACAGTTACACTTGCTCTTGAACAAGCAAAATAAGAAACGTTTATAAACGTAATAATGCCGACTGCATATCGCAGTCGGCATTTATATTGTTCTGTCTTAAATATCTTACTGTTCCTGAATTTCCCCTGCCCACTTAAATGCGTATTTTGCAACAATCACCGCTATAATCTCATTAATAATCGCCGCAGCAACAATTGTTCCCGATACTATCGTTGCAAGTGATGGGGCAAAGGAAGACAAAGTGGTCGTTGCAATTCCCGTAAATACTAAGGAAACCCCCGAATGTGGAAGCAAGGTGAAGCCAAGATATTTTGTAACAACCGGCTGAACTTTTGTCAATTTCCCACCAATATACGCACCACCGATTTTTCCGATAGCCCGGGATAAAATATATATGACTGTAAAAACTCCCGCTCCGGCAATCAGTCTATAATCCAACGGCATACCAAGATTTACAATCACAATCATAAGAGACAAATTCAAGATTGGACTATACAGTTTTAGGGTCTCCTCAAACTCTTTTTCAGGCATAAGATTCGCAACAGTTGCACTAAATGCCATTCCAATAAGTAAATAATTCAATACGAACGAATGGAATATATAACGGTCAATCAGTAATCCGCTGAGTATAGACACGAGAAGAAACAGTATTAATAGGCAAAAGCGGGAGCAGTGTTTTGGTCACCGGACCGCTTGTGTGGTATTCATTGACAATGGATAAAGCCGGAACAGTTGCCAATGTAATTCCCCCGAACACAAATGCCAAATAAACAGGTGTATGTGTAATAATAAATACAACTGAAAAAGCAGCGCTTACAAACAGAAAAGTACCAATCGACTGAACAAAAGTAATTCCGGTAATTTGTTTACCTGACTTGGCTATTTTTTTGAAGATAATCTCACGACCAATCATCACACCTGCAAAGCACTCAAATGCCTTTATAATAATCTTGTACCACACAGAGTTTATAATATCTAAAATTACTACTCCTGCAAGATAAGGGCCGAACACAATACCTTCAATTAACCAGCCGAGAATGGCAGGCATTTTTAATTTTGAAATCAGCTTTCCACAAGTGAAAGCTACACAGAGAATCGCAAAAATACGAAGTAGTCCTATGACTATAATACATTCACCAACTTATCTATTACTTGAGAACAAAATCTCCTTCTTTTCGTTCCCATCATAGCCCTTTCCCTATCTGATGTCAATCATACATATAAAATTTTATACTATCTTTATATATTGAAGATTATGGGCATAACAAAAGCCCCACGAATGCGAGCATTCCGGGGCTCTGTATATACACGTTGATTCGCAGATAACCAATTATCTCTTTGTTAACGTTTTGAGAACATGAAAAGCCCATAAATAGGGGATTTGTGTATGGCAGTGTTGCATATGTGTTGTATGCGGTTGGCTGCCCACACATTCCCAAAGCTACTCATTACTTTAGCAAAGAAAGGATTAATACTATGAAAATACATTTTGCTTACTATAACCAGTACAAGAACGGAATTGATATTGCTTTTGCTGATAATACACTTCTATTCTTATCCTGTGCAGAAGCTGAAAAGAATCTCCATACTACACCTAACTCTCAAAGGCTTATTGATAACCTTGCAATTGATAATCCGCTTATGTATGCTGCACTTGCTCTTGATTGTGAGTTGCAGGATTGGGCTGATGCTATGGATGAGGATTGGAGTCCTTAATCCAAAACATCTTTAACTATATTACTCCAAAATATTTTTCAAAGAATACCTTTAACTTATCAATTACTGTTTGTTTTTTCAAAGCCCTATTTGAGCCACCAGAAAATCTTGAAATTGGAGGTAATATTTTATCAATATCTGTTCCTGAGGTTTTTATTCCTCCATCTCTAAATGAATTCTCTATAAATGTTTGAGCTTCATCATGTTTTAGTTTTTCATCTTGAATGATTTTTTCTAAATCTTTCTCTTTTTGTTTTTTTACAAAATCTTGCCAATCCTTTTCAACATCCGTTTTTACTGTCATTTGGGCAACAAAACCTTCAATTAAAGCTTTTTTGCTACGTAACTCAACGCTTGCATCTATTGATTTGTTAATATTAGCAAGAATTGTTTTATCTTCACAGTTCGATTCATGATATTTTACAACAAGCATCAAGATGTAATCTATATTGACCTCAACCTGCTTAATAAGTTCTATTTCAAAAACTATATCATCTTTCATAGGGATTTCATTAAATCCAGCCGCTTTGTAGCAATAATATGCCGAGGGGTTGTTATCAAAAACGCCCAAGGTTATTTTTTCTGCTTTCAGCATATCAAAGGCATATCGCATAGCCATCTGTATCATTCTTTTTCCATAGCCCATACCTCGCTTACTGTCATCCACAATAATAAATCCCAGCCGGATTATTGTCCTCGCCTTATTCGTATAACGCATTAT
>CAZRZV010000055.1:2744-9568 GCA_964604665.1 uncultured Faecalimonas sp.
AACTATATCATCATTAATTCGTTCTTTTTCAATGTCACTTTTTTTAGCATAATCTTGATATAAGTCAATGTAAATACTCTGATAATCTTGTAAATCTATAGCTGATACAGAACTATCATTTTCGAAATCATCAAAACATCTTAAAATATTTCTCAATTTCAAAATGCTACCAAATAGTTTGATAAAATTTTTTTCGTTATCCTCGCCGATGATTTGACTGCCTATCGGAAATTCATTTACCAGTCTGGTTACAAGCTCGTTATAACCTTCAATATGCTTTCCGTGCTCATCTTCATAGCCATTCATATATTCATCGTAGGTTTTTAAGATAACCATACCTCTTGCGTTTTTATCCCCAAAAAGTGCTAAGGCATTATTAGTGGCTGTTTCAAGGTTTCTAAAACAAACAATGTTTCCAAATGTTTTAACTGAGTTCAAAATACGATTAGTACGGGAAAACGCTTGTATCAAACCATGATCCTTTAAATTCTTATCTACCCATAAGGTATTGAGAGTTGTAGCGTCAAATCCCGTTAGAAACATATTGACTACGATCAGCAAATCAATCTCACGATTTTTCATTCTCAATGATACATCTTTATAATAGTTGGGAAATTTATCGGCAGATGTATCATAGCTAACCTTAAACAGCTTATTATAATCATCAATCGCACTGTCAAGAAAATCCCGTGAAGTCTGATCAAGACCACTTGTGTCAAAATTCTCATCTTGCAAGATATCATCCGGATCTTCTTCGTTTGGATTAAAACTGAATATCGTAGCAATATTTAATTTGTGCCCCGTTTCCTCCATTTGCTTTTTAAATTCATTGTAGTATTCAATCGCTGCCGGAATAGATGCAACTGCAAAAATCGAATTAAAACCATTTACTTTTGCAGTTGATTTTTGCTCTGATACAGTATTATTCTTGGACATCGCCATTTTTTCTACATTCGTAATCACTTTATGGTCATAATAGGAACGACTTTGATTGCGATAAGTTTTCTGCTCAAAATGTTCAAGAATGTATTGTGTAATCTCAGATACTCTTTTAGGGTCAAGCAAAGCTTTTTCACGGTCAATTGCCTTTACTTGCTTATCGTATAAAAGCTCAGGGTTTTTGATCGTGTTGATATAATCAATTCTAAAAGGCAATACATTACCATCATGGATAGCATCAACAATGGTGTATGCGTGCAGTGGTCTTACTTTATTTCCGTTTTCATCCGGTTCACCGCCGAAAACCTGTGCTGTGGTACGCATATTCGGAGCGTTGGAACTGTTCGAGTTTATTGCAAAAATAGGGGTGCCTGTAAACCCGAAGATATGATAATTTTTAAAGTGCTTTGTAATAGACTTGTGCATATCTCCAAACTGAGAACGATGGCATTCATCAAAAATCATTACAATGTGTTTTTTATAAACTTCATGTTCTTTGTTCTTGGATATGAATTTATCTAACTTTTGAATGGTTGTGATGATGATTCTTGCATTATCATCTTCCATTTGTTTTTGCAGAATTTTAGTAGAGGTGTTGCTGTTGGCAGCACCTTTTTCAAATCTGTCGTATTCTTTCATTGTTTGGTAGTCAAGATCTTTTCTATCGACAACAAATAATACTTTATCAATGAAATTCAATCCTTGAGCAAGCTGTGCGGTTTTAAAGCTGGTTAAAGTCTTGCCGCTTCCGGTGGTATGCCAAATGTAACCGCCTGCCTCTTTTCTGCCGGTTTTTTTGAGATTAGTAGAAACGATAATGCGGTTTAGGATTTTTTCAGTTGCCGCAATTTGATAAGGACGCATTACCAATAGTAAATCATCTGAAGTAAACACACAGTAACGAGTCAAAATATTAAGCAGCGTATGTTTTGCAAAAAAGGTTTTTGTAAAGTCCACAAGGTCCGGGATGGTACAGTTTTTTTCATCCGCCCAATAACTTGTAAATTCAAAGCTATTAGAAGTCTTTTTCTTTTTTGCTGCGTTTTTTTCTGCATTATCTTTGATATGCTGAAATCTTGTTGTATTAGAATAATACTTTGTGTGTGTACCATTGGAGATTACAAACAGCTGTACATACTGATACAATCCGCTGCCTGCCCAAAAGCTGTCACGCTGGTATCGATTGATTTGGTTAAACGCTTCTCGAATTGCGTTCCCTCGTTTTTTAAGCTCAATATGCACCAACGGCAATCCGTTTACCAAAATCGTCACATCATAACGAGTATCATGCTTTCCGCCATCTTCTTCATACTGGTTTATTACCTGCAAATGATTGTTATGAATGTTGGTTTTGTCGATCAGTTTGATGTTTTTTACATATCCGTTATCAAAGGTAAGGTTTTGCAGATAATCTTCCTGTATTTTGCGGGTTTTCTCTACAATTCCATCATTACCGTTTGAAATAACGCTGTTGTAAAAGTCGTTCCACTCTTTATCGAAAAAGGTGTAGTTATTCAGTTTTTCAAGCTGTGTACGGAGGTTGTCAATTAAGTCCTGTTCGCTTTTTATAGTAATGTATTCGTAGCCTTGACTGACAAGGCGATTTATAAAATCTTGTTCAAGCGCCGCTTCGCTTTGATAGTCGGTGCTTTTTCTTTTTTCAGGTGTATATTCAGCCACCACTGTGCTTTCGGTAGAGCTTGCCACAATTTCAAAGCTGTTCATTTTCCATCGCCTCCTTTTTCTTAAAAGTTAATAGCTTATCTCGGTAATATTCATATTGCTTTTGTCTTGCTTCAATTTCAGCAGTTAATCCCTCACTTATATCGTTGCAAAGCCCATCGAAACGATCAAGTATATCAACTATGCGCTGTTGTTCTGCAAGAGACTTTTCCTTATCTTCTGGATATGGAATTGGAATTTCTAAGCCTAAAATTCTTGACGAATTAAGATCTCCCCGTGCTCCCTCTTTTTTTGCAATCAAATCATCATATTGATTACAAACACAATAAAACACATATTTATACAAAGCAACTTCTGGATTAATTTCTATTGCTAAACAGTGCTGATTTGTGGTTAATGGTATTTTATTTATAGCACAGCGTCCCGCTGATGCACCCGAAATCGCAACAATTACACAATTTGCAGGTATCCACTTTGCTGATGTTTCTTGAACAGCTAATTCTGTAATAAAACATTCTGTCTTATTGATTTCATTAAAAACTACTTCTTGCGTTCTAAGCCACGGAATAGTCCCATTCTCATAGTAATCTTTATTACTTTTTAAAGGAGTACCACCAGAGCGACTTGATAGTGCTATTTGTTTTAATGATTTTTTATTGGTAATTTCACTCAACAAATCATCTCTATAATACTCATACTGCTGTTTTCTCGCAGTAAGTTCTATAGTAAGTTCTGTAGTAAGTTCTGTAGTAAGTTCTGTAAATTTATCCAGTATACGAACAATTTCTTCTTGTACCAGTATATGAGGAAGGGGGATTGTTACTTTTTCCATCTTCTTTTTAGAAACATTGAATCTTGTAACACCACTGGCTGTCCTTTTTATCTGCTTTCTAATCTCGCTTGAACGGAAAACATACTTAGAGAACTCTGGCAACATAAGCTTTTTATCATAAAATCTAAATCCAAAACAAAAGCTATTCAAATATAATTTTTCATCTGTTATTGATGTTAAAACCGATGACATACCACATTCTTCGGGTGTTTCCGAAGAACCTGTAAACAAAACATCCCCATATTGTATAGTGTTTTGATTTTCGTTTTCTCCGATTTTTACTTTATCATCAACATCTATTTTTAATGACAGATTCGAAAATACATTCATATATGTAATAAATTTCGCATTTCCATTGCAGAAATCGTCTTTTGATTTTCCACTAAGCCCACTATAAAATGCTCCCAATTCTCCAAGCGCTTTATATTCTACCCCCTTTGGGCAAAATTCATTTATAAGTTGTTCTAATTTACTCATTTTCTTCACCTCCGGTATGCCAGCCTAAGGTGCCTATCGCATCCATTAGTTCTCTGTTGGTTTTTATTTTTTCCAGTACACCTGTAACTAATCGATAAAAAGCATCAAATTTTTGCAAAGCCTCATCTTCGTCATAATCTCCATGAACCACATCACTAAGCTCACCAAATAGTTTATAGCCATCTTCAGCAAATTCCGAAGGAATGATATTACACTGATCTTTTACCGGTGTAAGAATCTGAAGAAACGGTTTAAGATTGCCGTTTGCTTTCCTCGTTTCAATGGGCGGATTTGCAGCCTCTGCTGTTTGGGTAATAATTCTTTCAAAAACCTTTCTCAAATAAACAATAGACCCTGCTCCAAATCCTTCTCTGGCTGCCTTTCTGGCTTTTTCCAAAGCATCTGTGAAATCACCATAAGTTTCAGTATTGAATGAAACTGCTTCCGAAAATTTCTCACTTCTTTTTGCAATACGCACATAAGGATATTGATTATATATATTATCTTCTTCTCTGCACTCAAGCAAAAACCACATTTGCACAGAAGCACCGCAACGAGGGCATTCGAGAACACAGTCAATGCTGACAGTCTTTTCGTTTACACCAATGCAGAACAAGTCTTCCCCAGAGTAAAATGTTCGCTGATCGCCGCAATTATTACAATAATAATTTAATGCAACTTTACCAACCGCTATTTTTTTAGAATTTCCAGTTTTAAGCTTTCTACTGCCCAAAAAGCCTTCTATTTGTACATAATCTGTTGTTATCGGTTTTGATAACACATCTGATAATCTCATACATTACGCCTCCTCAATTTCCGCTATAATCGCATCAATTTCGGCACGCAATGTATTTTCACGCTGAACAATTTCAGATATTTGCTTGTTAAGGACATCTATATCAATAACTTCTCTTGTATCCTCACTCTCTACATAAGTTGATACCGAAAGATTGTAATCTGCATTTTCAATATCTTCCTGTTTAACAAGAGCAGTAAAGTGTTTTTCCGTCTTTCGGTTAATATAAGCGTTTAATATATTCTGAATATTATTAGGCTCATCGCTTGATGTTCCATCCCCCAATTTATTGCTGTTGGTAGACTTAACAAATTCTTTTGAAGCGTCAATAAACAGAGTTTGGTTGTCAACTTTTGATTTTTTGAGAACCATAATGCAAGTCGCAATGCTCGTTCCATAGAAAAGATTATCGGGCAGCTGAATGATACATTCGATATAGTTATTATCAATCAGATATTTTCTGATTTTCTGTTCTGCTCCGCCACGATACATAATACCGGGAAAACATACAATAGCCGCTGTCCCGTCTGCGGCAAGCCAGCTAAGGCAATGCATAATAAAAGCAAAGTCCGCTTTTGATTTAGGAGCCAATATACCGGCAGGAGAGAAACGCGGATCGTTGATTAGTGTTCCGTTATCAGAACCCTCCCATTTAATAGAGTACGGGGGATTGGAAACGATGGCTTCAAACGGTTCCTCATCCCAATGTTTAGGATCAACTAAAGTATCTCCGTGTTCAATACTGAATTTATCATAGCCGATGTCATGCAAAAACATATTGATACGGCAAAGGTTATAAGTTGTAATGTTAATTTCCTGACCAAAGAATCCATTACGGACATTGTCTTTACCTAGAATTTTTGCAAACTTTAAAAGTAACGAACCGCTTCCCACAGCAGGGTCGTATACTTTGTTTACTTCTGTTTTCATTTTACCGTTATTATCAAGAAGTGAGATTTTTGTCAGAAGCTCAGATACCTCTTGTGGGGTAAAAAATTCGCCACCGCTTTTGCCGGCATTAGAAGCGTACATTCCCATTAGATACTCATAGGTGTCCCCAAAAGCATCAATGGAATTATCTTGATAATTACCAAGATCCATATCCCCGATAACAGTAATTAATCTTTTAAGTCTTTTGTTCCTTTTAATTACCGTTGGTCCAAGCTTATTGCTGTTCGCATCTATATCATCAAACAGTCCTTTAAAATTTTCTTCGCTTGGACTTCCAATGGCAGAGGCTTCGATGTTCTTAAAAATCACTTGTAGTTTTTCATTTAGATTTTCGTCCAAGTCACTAATTTCAATTTCCTTACCATTTTTTTCAGACTTTTCTTTAACATCTTTATCTTCTTTTCTAATTTTCAATAATAAATTATTAAACAATTCAGTTGGCTTGATAAAGAATCCCTTTTCTTGCACCATTTCATCTCTAATGCTTTCTGCTACATCATCATCAATCTTGGCATAATCAAACTCATTATTTCCTGCATCCCATTCTCCTTTATTTATGTAACTTGTAAGATTTTCAGATATGTATCTATAAAACAGCATACCTAAAACATACTGTTTAAAATCCCAGCCATCAACGCTGCCCCTAAGTTCATTAGCAAGTGTCCATATTGTACGATAAAGTTCATTTCTTTCTTGTTCTCTTTTATTATCACTCATTTTTGCAATCTCCATTCTTAAGTATTTTTTTGTAATTTATGTTTTTTCGCAATTCACTGCACAACTCTTTATCTTTTAATATTTCAGCAATATCAGCAGGCACTTCATTTCGCTCTTGTGCAGCCAAGTCAAAAAATAAATTTCTTTGCTCTTCTGTTGGATTCAACAACTTTAACATTGCAAATTGTCTTTCTGGAGGAGGTGGATTAACTTTACCACTTAAAATGTCATAAAAATACGGTTTTTTTATACCGAGTGTGGTGTAAAACTTGATATTTGATAAGTTTGCCTCTTTTATCATTTGTGCAAGTAAATTGCAAAATTTAATAGAATTATCATTATCCAAGTAATCACCACCATTTCTAATTTAGTATGTAAGTATACATACTTACATACTATCATTTTTCTAATAAAAAATCAACAAGAATC
>CAZRZV010000056.1:0-9351 GCA_964604665.1 uncultured Faecalimonas sp.
GCAATACCTGTTGCAAAGTAACGTTTTACGTCTCTGTCATGAAGAGCCATTTGAATCTTTTCGTAGCAGTATTTATCATGCAGATAATGAATAATGTTTAATGTGTTTACATAAAGTTCTGCAAGCCATTCCATCATATCATCAAATTTTTGCATAACATCATCAAAGTCAAGATAATCACCTTCCACCGCACGGTATCTTGGTCCTACCTGAATTTTGCTCTTTTCATCCACACCACCGTTAATAGCGTATAATAAACATTTTGCAAGGTTTGCTCTGGCTCCAAAGAATTGCATTTCCTTACCAACTCTCATAGAAGATACACAACAAGCGATTGCGTAGTCATCTCCATGTGTTTCACGCATCATATCATCATTTTCATATTGAATAGATGATGATTTAATTGACATCTTAGCGCAGTATTCTTTGAATGTCCTTGGAAGTTTTGTAGACCAAAGTACTGTCAAGTTCGGTTCCGGAGCTGTTCCAAGGTTATCCAATGTGTTCAAGTAACGGAATGATGTCTTTGTTACTAAGTGACGACCATCGATACCAACACCACCAATTGATTCTGTTACCCATGTTGGGTCACCAGAGAATAATGCGTTGTACTCCGGTGTACGAGCAAATTTTACAAGACGCAGCTTCATAATAAAGTGGTCAATATATTCCTGAGCCTGTTCTTCTGTAATTAATCCTCTTTCCAAATCACGTTGGATATAAATATCAATAAATGTAGAAGTACGTCCAAGACTCATTGCAGCTCCGTTTTGTTCTTTTACGGCTGCAAGGTATCCAAAGTATGTCCATTGGATAGCTTCCTTCGCATTTGCTGCAGGCTGTGTAATATCATATCCGTAAATCTGTCCCAATTCAGCCAATTCACCGAGTGCACGAATTTGTTCTGCCAATTCTTCGCGAAGGCGAATGTTTTCACCTGTCATTCTCTTAAGAGAATGAGCAAGTTGGTCTTTCTTATCTTCAATCAGTTTGTCTACACCATATAAAGCTACACGACGGTAATCACCAATGATACGTCCACGTCCATAAGCATCCGGGAGACCTGTGATAATACCAGACTTTCTAACAGCTCTCATCTCCGGTGTGTAAGCATCGAATACCCCTTGGTTATGAGTTTTTCTGTATTTTGTGAAGATTTCAACTACTTCAGGGTCTACTTCGTATCCGTTTTCACGGCAAGCATTTTGTGCCATACGAATACCACCAAATGGTTGAAGTGAACGTTTGAAAGGCTTGTCTGTCTGAAAACCTACGATTTTTTCTAAATCTTTGTTTAAATATCCCGGACCATGTGATGTGATACCGGATACAATCTTTGTATCCATATCAAGTACACCACCTGCTTCACGTTCTTGTTTTGAAAGTTCCATTACCTGTGCCCAAAGCTTTTGAGTAGCTTCTGTAGGTCCGGCTAAAAATGATTCATCACCATCATAAGGTGTGTAGTTTCTTTGAATGAAGTCTCGAACGTTTACTGAGGTATTACTCCAACGTCCCGGCTGAAAGCCGTCCCAATTTGAGTGCCAAGTGTTTTCCATGGATAAATCCTCCTTTTTTATAAATGTAAAATATTTTTTAGTAATTTTTTAACTAACCTAATTATACATTAGTAGTTTTTTTGACGCAATATTTAGATTGTACTAATTTCGATACACTATGTGTTTAAATTGTATTAATTTCAATACATTTTTATTTTTTATTTGCTTTTCCAAAAATTGTTCTCCCTTTTTTCATAATTTAAGTGTATAATATGCCTAAATACGAATGGAGGAAAACTTTATGAAAAAACGATTAAGATTCATTTCAATTATCTCAGGTATTGCTCTTCTTGCATCAGCATGTTCCGCAATCCCTGCCAATCATGAAATCACTGATAATATAAGCAAAATTAAAAATGAAAACCGATATAAATTAGAAATGCTTAACCCTACTCTCTATTCTGATGTGAATGAACTCATCTTAGAACCGGGTACATGCATTTCTATCATAGGAAGACATTCCAACGACAGCTATTGGAACGAAGCAGAACTTGGGGCAAAACAAGCTATTTCCGATATCAATGAAGTTCTTGGATATAAGCGGGAGGATAAAATCAAATTGATTTATAGCGCTCCGGATGTTCTGAATGATGTAGATGAACAGATTAACCTATTGGATGAAGAGTTGGCGAGAGCCCCTCTTGCCATTGCTATTGCGCCGATTGATTCTACAGCTTTTGAAGTACAATTTCAATTGGCTGCTGACAGCGCAATCCCTGTTCTGACTTTCGATTCAGGAAGTAAATATACTAAAAATACTTTTATGCATATATCCACAGATAATCAGGACGCCGCAAAAACTGCTGCTCAAAAACTTGCAACTATGATGGATGAGTCCGGAGAAGTGGCTGTATTTGTACAGGACTCCTATTCCACAACTGCTGCGGACCGTGAAAAAGGTTTTATAGATACCATAAAAAAGGATTACCCTGACATTTCCGTCGTGAACGTATATCACATGGATCAATTATCTTCAGCGGCATTAGAGATTGCCAATGCTAAGAACGCCGAATCGCCGGAAACCCCTATTGATCCTGCCGAGCTTTCGCAGGAAGATGTAATTCGGCACATTATAGAGACATATCCTGATTTAAAGGCTGTTTACACCACAAATCTTGACACCACACAACAAGTTGCCGATGCTCTGAAAGGTATGGGACGCGATGACTTGTATTTTGTGGGATTTGACGGCGGAGAAGAACAAATGGCTTTACTGGAAGATTATTTTATAGATGGACTGATTGTTCAAAATCCGTACGGCATGGGTTACGCAGCGGTAATCGCCGCCGCAAGACATGCATTGAATCTCCCAAATGAATCTTTTGTAAACACCGGTTACACATGGGTTACAAGAAAAAATATGAACGACGAAGAGATAAAACACGTGCTCTACTAATGTCGAAATTTTACGATTGATTTTTTGCAAACATCCCCCTAACTTATGTTATGATATACATGCAGTATATATGTAATATCAAACAAAGTATAGGGGGCATTTTTGTATGGGCGAAGTTCGTTATATGATTTCCGAAGCCGCTAAAAATGTAGGTGTAGAATCTCATGTTCTCAGATATTGGGAAGAAGAGTTAGAATTGAACATTGGGCGCACGGAAATGGGACATCGATACTATACAGAAGATGACATGCAATTATTTCATTGCATCAAAGAACTAAAAGAGCAAGGCATGTTTTTAAAGGACTTAAAAAATCTGATACCTGACCTGCTGCGCACTCGAGAGAAAATAAAGCAGCAAAAGAAATTGCAAACCGCAGCAGACAATCCCGCCAAACGTCAACTTCTCACTCCTCTTCAGGAAGCGTTGTTACAAAATAACAAACTATTAGAAGAATCGATTAGTACTGCCGTTTCAAAAGCAGTAATTACTGAAATGGATTTTCTGTTGCAGGCAAAAGAACGCCAGGAAGAAGCACGGTATCAAAAACTGGATTCTTTAATCCGACAACAGCAGGAATTACGGAAAGAAGCTGCGGGACGCACACCTTTTCGGCAATTGCGTCGTATCTTTGAAGGATAAGCGATTATTTTGCTACATATACAAAAATGGGCTGCCATGCGACAGCCCATCTTTATTGTTGTTTTAAATAATTGGCAAATTTTGTATACTGTGGCAGCCAAGTCAGATTAATCGTTCCGATAGAACCATTCCTCTGTTTTGCAATAATAATCTCTGCCACATTTTTCAACTCTGTATCTTTATTATAATAATCATCACGGTAAATGAACATTACCACATCGGCATCCTGCTCAATTGCTCCGGATTCACGAAGGTCTGAAAGCATCGGTCTGTGATCCGGTCTCTGCTCCACTGCACGGCTAAGCTGCGACAGTGCTATTACCGGCACGTTCAATTCTCTTGCAAGACCTTTGAGCGCTCTTGAAATCTCGGAAATCTCTTGTTGTCTCGACTCGCTTTTACTTCCGACACGTCCTGTCATCAACTGCAAGTAGTCAACAATAATTAAATCTAATCCGTGTTCTAACTTAAACTTACGGCACTTGGAGCGAAGTTCTGAAATAGAGATTCCCGGAGTGTCGTCAATAATCAAATTTGACTTTCCGATAATACCGGCACTCTCAATCAGTTTTTCCCACTCTTCATCTTTCAAATTACCTGTACGAAGTGACTGTGCATCCACCTGACCTTCTAACGCAAAAAGACGATTTACCAATTGTTCTTTTGACATTTCCAAACTGAAAATTGCTACCGATTTTTTCACTTTAAAGGCAACATGCTGTGCAACATTCAGCACAAATGCGGTCTTACCCATAGACGGTCTTGCTGCCACCAGGATTAAATCAGATGGCTGAAGCCCTGCCATTTTATAATCCAAATCCAAAAATCCGGTTGGGATTCCCGTCACACTTCCGCCGGTCTTCGATGCCAATTCAATCTTTTCAAGTGCATTTAATACCACATCTTTAATCGGAACATAATCACCGGTATTTCTTTTTTGAACAAGTTCAAAAACCCTTTTCTCCGTCGTTTCCAAAACAGCTTCCATTGGTTCTTTGCCAAGATAACACATATTGGAAATATCATCATTTAATTTTATGATACGACGAAGCATCGACTTCTCCCCTACAATCTCTGCATAGTATTTCACATTTGCTGATGTAGGAACTGCTGTCACTAAATCCCTGACAAACTCCAGACTGCTGATTTCCGCAGGGACATCTTTTTCTTTCAAACGTTCCTGCAAAGTAATCAAATCAACAGGTTTTCCCTCATTATATATTTCTACAACGGCATCAAAAATTACGCCATATGGTTTTTGATAAAAATCATCGCCACTGACAATCTCTGAAGCGGTCAATATTGCATCACGGTCCATGAGCATTGCGCCAACTACGGCCTGCTCTGCCTCAATGCTATGTGGCAGTACTCTTTTTATGAGTGCTTCATCCATAGTAAATAGCCTCCTAAGCTTCTGTTACAATTACTTTCAATTCTGCTGTTACTTTCGCATGCAGTTTTACCGGAACGGTATGTGTCCCCAATACCTTGATTGTATCCTTTAATTGGATTCTCTTCTTATCGATATCATATCCCATCTGTTCTTTGACAGCTGCTGCAATTTCTTTGGAAGAAACAGAGCCAAATGCTCTTCCGCCTTCACCAACCTTAATTGCAAGTTCTACTTTTCCTGCTTCAATTTTTTTACCGAGTGCCTGCGCTTCCTCCAACTGTTCCTGTGCAACCTTAGCCTCATTTGCCTTCTTTAACTTTAAATCATTCAAATTTTTACCGGTTGCTTCCAAGCCCAATTTCTTTGGCAAAATACAGTTTCTCGCATATCCGTCACTGACATTCACGATTTCTCCTTTTTTGCCAAGTGATTTCACATCTTCTAACAAAATAACTTTCATGTTAAATATCTCCTTCTGTGCTCATCTGAACGATTGTCTCTTTCAGATTCGCAATCGCTTCTTCCATGTCCGTATGCTGGAACTGAGTCCCCGCAATATTGATATGTCCGCCGCCGCCTAAACGCTCCATAATAATCTGTACATTTACCTCATCAATAGAACGGGCGCTGACATAAATTTTACCGCCGTATTCTGTCAATACAAACGATGCTTTCACTCCGTTAATATTAAGCAGTTCATTTGCCGCCTGAGCCCCGATAATCGTCGGACTTTCAATATGTGCATTTGTGCACTGTGCAATCGCATACTCATCACGGAATACCTCTGCACTTGCAACAATTTCCGCTTTCACACGATAACTGAGCAAATCCTCACGAAATGCCTTCTTCACATATGTAATATTTGCTCCACAGCGTTTCAAGAAGGCTGCCGCCTCAAATGTCCGGACACCGGTACGATTTGTAAAATTATTGGTATCAATCATAATACCGGCATACATACTACTCGCTTCTATATTTGCAATTTTCACATCATCCGCAATATACTGTAACATCTCTGCTACCATTTCACATGCCGAAGACGCATATGGTTCAATATAAGACAATACCGTATTTTCGATAATGTCATTGCTCTGTCTATGATGGTCAAACACCACGATTGTCTTGGACTTTTTGAGCAGTTCAGGACACTCTGTCATAGACGGTTTATTTGTATCTACCACGACCACCATGGTATTGTCATTTACCAATTCATGCACATGGGAAGATTGCACAAACATATCGTCGGGATATGCCGGATTTTCCTGAAATGCATTGTAAAACGGTCTTACGGATGTCGAGATATCATTCACTACAATGTGTGCTTTCTTTTCCATAGTCTTTGCTGCACGCCAAATACCGACTGCGGCGCCGAAAGAATCCACATCCGCCATCTGATGGCCCATAACAACCACTTGATCTTTCGCCATGATAAATTCGCAAAGTGCCTCTGCTTTTACACGCGCCTTCACGCGAGTATTCTTTGCGGTCTGCTCTCTCTTGCCCCCGTAATATGAGATATCTTTTCCTTTTTTCACGACTGCCTGATCACCGCCGCGGGCAAGTGCCAAATCAATCGCCACGCGGGCATAATTATAATTCTGTGTATAAGTATCCCCGGAAACGCCTAAACCGATACTCAATGTCACCGGCATCGTATTTCCGATGTTCACCGTTTTGACATCCTCTAATACCGCAAATTTGTTATGTTCCATCTCCTTGAAGTTTTTCTTTTTTACAACAAAGAAATATTTGTCTCTTTCCATTTTTTTAACGAGACCATCGCATCCAGACAAATATTGGTTAATCTTTCGGTCTATCAACGCAACCAAAAGTGACTGTCGTACTTCCTCAACACTTTCCATCACTTCTTCATAATTATCAATATAAATCAGTCCGGAAACCAACTTTTGTTCGTCATTCTCTCGCATATAACGTTTTAAATCCGTCACATCAGTAAATGAGATGGCTATCACACCATCTCTGCTGCCTGCTGCCCCCAAATTCAATGAACCATCCGACTTGTTTAATTCTGACACCTCAAGTCTGGAAATTCTAATACGATATTCGCGGCCACGATAACGTAACTCTACACCAATTCTTTTTCCCATTTCTTTCGGGAAAACGCTTCTGTTTAGTTCCGGAATATAATTGCTTAAATATTTATCAATCAGTTGTTCCTCTCCAAACATTTGCTGAAATTTCGCATTTACCCACACTATTTTGCCGTCGCTTAACATAATGGCATATGGAATCGATAAGTCTTCCAAAAGCGTACTTTGAATCATTCCATATTTCACAGCCACATCCGTTAATTGTTTTAAGAGCAAAGTCTTGCTGTAATAATAGAAAACCACTACTGCGCCAACATAGATGAATAAAAACAAGCTCACAACAATCGCCGATTTTTTATCCAGCGCAAAAACCCATATATCAACTATTAACAGCAAAATAGCCATCAAAGCCGGCCATTGCAGAAACAACTGCAATTTTCTCGGCAGCCTTGTATTATTTCTCATTCCGTCACCTTCTTAGTTTGCATACCCATTTGGATTTGTAGATTGCCATCTCCATGAGTCTTCGCACATTTCATCTAAGCCTCTCTTAGCCTCCCAGCCAAGCTCAACTTTTGCTTTTGCAGGATCTGCGTAACATGTTGCAATATCTCCTGCTCTTCTAGGTAAAATCTTATATGGAAGGTCGTGTCCACAAGCCTTGCTGAATGCTTTCACCATATCAAGTACAGAATATCCGTTTCCTGTACCAAGGTTGTATACACAAACACCTGCTTTTTCAATAATTTTCTTCAATGCTTTTACATGTCCTTCTGCAAGGTCAACTACATGGATATAGTCACGTACCCCTGTACCATCCGGTGTGTTATAGTCATTGCCGAATACGCCAAGGAATTCTCTCTTGCCTACTGCCACCTGTGTGATGTATGGCATCAGGTTATTTGGAATACCTTTTGGGTCTTCCCCGATAGTACCACTCTTGTGTGCCCCAACCGGGTTAAAGTAACGAAGTAATACCACGTTCCATTCCGGGTCTGCCGTATGGAAATCGGTTAAAATCTGCTCCAACATAGATTTCGTCCATCCGTAAGGATTTGTACACTGTCCCTTCGGACATTCTTCGGTAATCGGAATAAATGCCGGGTCTCCGTAAACGGTTGCGGAAGAACTGAAAATAATATTCTTCACGCCTGCATTTCTCATTGCATCACAAAGCACCAATGTTCCATGGATATTGTTGTCATAATACTCTAACGGCTTTGCCACGGATTCACCTACTGCTTTTAATCCCGCAAAGTGGATGACTGCATCAATTTTTTCCTTTGCGAATATATCAGCCATAGCAACTGCATCGCGAATATCAGCTTCGTAGAATTTAATTTCTTTTCCTACAATCTTTTCTACTCTTTTTAATGATTCCTCACTTGAGTTACACAAATTGTCTACAACCACTACGTTATATCCTGCATTTACTAATTCGATACATGTATGACTGCCGATATAGCCTGCTCCACCTGTTACTAAAATTGTCATAATCTCTTCCTCCTCTTCTAAGCTTCCCACAATTTATTTGGGTATAAGCCTTTGTCTTTCATATTTTTAATTGCTGCAACTACTACCGGTTTATCTTCTTTATATGTAATGCCGTACCATTTGTCTGCCGATGTAAGCACTGTAACTGTCGCCTTATTTTCCGCCAGTAAATCACTCACCGCTTTCGGGAGATAATATTCACATTTCATCGGATTGGTCCTGAAACCTTCTTCCAGAAACGCTGCAAATCTATCATAAGTTTCCTGGAGAAAGCTTGCTGTGAATCCCCACATATTCATAGATACAATCGTATCCTTTGGAAGTTTTGTCCACGTAAGACCACCATCTTCTGTATATGCCGCACCGCCATCCTTTTTTTCGATACGTGTTCTCTCTGTAACGCTTACGAGTTCGCTATCCGCATTCATCTCACAGATACCACGTGACACATATCCGTTTTCTGTCAGGGTATTTTCTAATTGATAACCAACCATTGCGTAGCAATACTTCTCATCATCCTCGTGTTCTGATAAGAATGTGTATATCTTTTGGAATGCATCTCTTCCGTAATAGTCATCCGCATTGATAACTGCAAACGGTCCGTCTACCGTTCCGAGACAACTGAGTACCGCATGCGCAGTTCCCCAAGGCTTTACCCTGCCCTCCGGAACCTCAAATCCTTGTGGAATGTTATGCAAATCCTGGAATACATATTCCACTTCCACCAATCCGTCCACGCGTTTTCCGATAACCTCTCGAAAAAGTTCTTCATTTTCTTTCTTAATAATAAATACAATCTTTTCAAATCCGGCTCTCTT
>CAZRZV010000057.1:0-9153 GCA_964604665.1 uncultured Faecalimonas sp.
TGCATTTCTACCTGATGCTCTTTGTTATGATTATGAATATCCGATTTCGATTTTAAAAATCAGTCCTCTGCAAAAAAAGTTTTCGGAACAGTTATCACATCGCGACTATCTGGGTGCCATTTTAAATTTGGGAATTGAACGCTGCAAACTGGGGGATATCTTAGTAGAAAAAGACCATGCCATTGTATTTGTTCAAAATTCTATGGCAGATTATATTGTGGAAGAACTCAGCCGCATCAGACATACTTCAATTATGGTAACAAGAGAAGATATGCGGGAATTTTCTTATGAGCCTAGTACAAAGGAAATTAGTGGTACGGTATCTTCCCTGCGTCTGGATAGCCTTTTGGCACTGGCATTTGCCTCTTCCAGAAGTAAATTGGTGGCTTATATTGAAAATGGAAAAGTCTTTGTCAATGGAAAACTAATTACTTCCAACGGTTATCAGATTAAGGAAAATGATATTATTTCCGTTAGAGGTCTGGGACGTTTTCGTTATCTGCATATCACGTCACAAACAAAAAAGGGGCGTTATTTTGTCACTTTGTCACTATATATATAAAGGAGTACATAGAGTAATGAAACGTTATTTAACCGGTATTTTGTGCGTTATATTAGGAATAGCCGCAGACCAGTATACAAAATTTCTTGCAGTGAAACATTTAAAGGAACATCCGATTCCAGTTATCAAAGACATATTTGAATTACACTATTTGGAAAACCGTGGGGCGGCATTTGGCATGATGCAAAATCAGCAATGGTTTTTTTTCATCCTGACTTTCATATTTTTAATTTTCATAGGTATTGTATATTGCAGGCTTCCTCATACAAAACGAATCATACCCCTTCGTATTTGTATGATTTTCGTAGTTGCCGGGGCAATCGGCAATATGATTGACCGCGTAAGGCTGAACTATGTAGTGGACTTTTTATACTTTAAATTAATTGATTTTCCAATTTTTAATGTGGCTGACATTCTCGTAACCGTATCCATACTTACAGCCGCTGTTTTAATTTTATTTTATTACAGTGAAGAAGAATTTGACATGTTTACAAAATGCCTTTCATTGAAACGCAAGCAAAACGCAGGAGAGCAAGAATGATTCACGAAATTGATGTTTTGGAATCTCAGTCGGGAATTCGTATTGACAAATTTCTGTCCGAAGAACTTCCCGAACTTTCCAGATCCTATATTCAAAAATTGATAAAAGAAGGACTTGTGACGGTCAATGATAGAGTCATCAAGGCAAATTACAAGTTAAACGAAGCCGATATGGTAGTCGTAAAACAGCCGGAACTAAAAGAACCTGATATATTAGCTGAAAACATTCCTTTGGAAATACTTTATGAAGATTCGGATTTACTGATTGTAAACAAACCAAAAGGAATGGTTGTGCATCCTTCTGCCGGCCATTACAGCGGCACCCTGGTAAATGCACTCATGTATTACTGCAAGGAAGACTTGTCAGGAATAAACGGTGTCATGAGACCCGGTATTGTACATCGAATTGACATGGACACCACAGGTTCTCTCTTAGTTTGTAAAAATGATTTTACTCATCAAGGCATTGCAGAGCAGCTGAAAGTACATTCTATTAAACGTGTATATCATGCAATTGTGCACGGTGTGATAAAAGAGGACGAGGGAACTGTTGATGCACCAATCGGAAGACATCCGATAGATCGTAAAAGAATGAGCATCAATTACAAAAACGGGAAAGAAGCAGTAACACATTACAAAGTGTTGAAAAGATTTAAAGATTATACTTATATACAATGTGAACTTGAAACCGGGCGAACACATCAGATTCGCGTTCATATGTCAAGTTTGAAGCATCCATTGCTCGGAGACAGCGTATATGGTCCCGCAAAATGCCCGTTTCAATTGCAAGGACAGACCCTGCATGCGAAAACTATCGGAATTGTGCACCCAAGAACAGGAGAGTATATAGAAGTAGATGCACCACTCCCTGAATATTTTGTATCTCTATTGAAAAAGTTAGAGAATTTGTGTTAAAATATCTTCATAAGATGTGCTGAAAGGAGTGTGACTTATTATGGAAAACAAAATGATTATCACAATCGGAAGACAATACGGAAGTGCAGGTATGGAAATCGGAACGAAACTTGCCGAAGAACTTGGCGTAAAACTTTACGATAAAGAAATGTTAAAAAGAGCGGCGAAAGAGAGTGGTTTGTGCGAAGAGATTTTCGAGACCCACGATGAACAGCCAACCAGTAGTTTCCTGTATTCTTTGGTAATGGATTCTTTTTCCTTAGGACACACATCCGCAGGCTATACGGAAATGCCGTTTAATCACAAGGTATTTTTGGCACAATTTGATACCATAAAAAAGATTGCCAATGAAGGTCCATGCGTAATGGTGGGAAGATGCGCCGATTATGCATTGGAAGAGTATCCGAATGCAATTCATATATTCATTTATGCTGATATGGATAAGCGTATCCGCAGAATAGCCACAAAATATGATTTAACAGACGCGAAAGCAAAAGATACCATTATCAAGGCTGATAAAAAGCGTGCAAGCTATTACAATTATTACACAAACAAAACCTGGGGCGATGCAAAAGGCTATGACTTATGTATAAACAGTGGAAAACTTGGTGTCGATGGCACGGTAAAAGCTATTATGGAATACATAAAAGTCAGAAACGCAATAACAGACGCCAAATTATAAGACTCTAAGTCAATAGTCGGGGTGGGATTCATTAGAATTCCGCCCCATTATTATTGCGTTTGGCGGCAGACCATTTGCCCATCACGGGAGATGTTTTTTTACATTTATCATGATTGTACAAATCGCTGTGGCCAGCCCTCTATATTTCCGTTCAAAATTGCAGTAAACATACGATTTCTCGCTCCCGGATGTTCTTTATTTAGTTGCTTTACCAGATTTTTAGCGTATTCACGCTTTGTAAATCCATCAATCGGACATCTGCTTTTTGCAACCGGAAGATTATATTTATGCTGAAAACCGATAACATCGGCTTCATCCACGTACATCATTGGGCGAATCACGGTCAAATCCATGCGGTCTAAATATGTCTTTGGCGAAAACGAATGAAATCTTCCCTCAAAGATGAGAGAGAGCAGCATTGTTTCGATAATATCATCTTTGTGATGCGCATATGCAACTTTGTTACAGCCCATTTCTTTCACCGCATCGTTGAGTGCACCTTTTCGCATTTTTGCACAGAGAGAACAAGGATTGGTTTCTTTTCGCTCTTCAAACAAAATATGTGCAATTTCCGTATCTACTACCTTATATGGAACCTCAAGTTCTGCGCAGAGGCGCTTAAACGGCTCTGTATCGAACTTTTCATACCCTAAGTTAACAGTTATTGCACTCAGCTCAAATTTCTTCGGATAGAAGCGTTTTAAGCCGTGAAGGGCATATAACAGTGTCAGACTGTCTTTTCCGCCTGAAATTCCGACTGCAATATGGTCCCCTTCTTCAATCATCTGATAATCATCTACAGCCTTTCTTGTATAACTAAGCAGTTGTTGTAATTTCATCTATGTAAATCCTTTCAAATATCTTTGTCACCTATTCTAAGTGATTTTTGCAGAATTTACAAGTTTTCAAGTTGAATGACGATTCCCGGTGTGATAAAATCAAGGAAGCAAAGAGTTTGAGAGGAAGATATTATGAAATTTGTAATTCAAAGAGTGCTGGAATCAGAAGTCACCGTGGAGCATGAGACAATCGGTAAAATCGGAAGAGGATTTATGGTTTTAATCGGTGTGGGAAAAGATGATACCAAAGAAATTGCCGATAAGATGATTAAGAAAATGATTGGTCTTCGTATTTTTGAAGATGAAAGCGGAAAGACCAACCTTTCTTTAGCAGATGTAAATGGTGAGTTGCTGCTCATTTCTCAATTTACGCTCTATGCGAACTGCAAAAAAGGAAACCGTCCGAGTTTTATTGAATCGGGCGCACCGGACTTAGCAGAAGAGTTATATGAATACATTATTGACCGCTGCAAAGAGGCAGTCCCTGTCGTAGAAAAAGGAAGTTTTGGCGCAGATATGAAAGTAAGTCTGGTAAACTATGGACCATTTACGATTGTATTAGATTCTGAGAGGCTATAAAAATGAACGATAATCAAATAATTTTAAATAAATTGAATAATTCCGAAAAAAAGAAAAAACAGCTGTTAATCATAATAGGCGTAGCAGCGCTTGTTATCCTGCTGGCAGTGATTATGATTTTACTATTCCATCCGAAAAGAAGGACAGAAACCCCAAAATATAACACGTCTCTGACAGGAGATGCAAAAGATGACCCGGAAAATGCCGATGTGTTCGAAGATGACGGCGCCAATGTAAACGCAACGGAATTGGTGGCAGACAAAGAGAAGTCAAACGGAATCGACGTTTCTAAATGGCAAGGGAAAATTGATTGGGCAAAAGTAAGTCAAAGCGGTATCGAGTTTGCTTTTATCCGTATCGGCTACCGCGGTGAAAATGGTATCATTTATCGAGATGATAATGCCGACTACAATATTCAACAGGCACAAAAGAATAATGTACTTGTCGGTGTATATTTTTTCTCAACCGCAAAAACCACAGATGAAGCAATCGAAGAAGCACAGTGGACTGCACAGGCAATTGCAGGTTACAACATTTCTTACCCGGTTGTATATGACTGTGAGGGATTTGAACGTGTGAGCAGCCGCATGTTTAAGATAGGCAAAAAAGAACGTACCGAGAACGCACTTGCATTTTTAAAAGAAATCAAGAAAGCCGACTATGAACCTATGTTTTACAGCGCCTTAAATGACCTGACAGACTCCGCAAAGTGGGATATCAAAAAGATTGAAAAATCTTACAAGGTATGGGTTGCTCAATATCCGGATGAGACTTATCCTCAGAAAACAGCGCCGGATTACAATAGAATATTTCATGCATGGCAATATACAAACAATGGAACTGTGAGCGGCATCTCAGGAAATGTAGATATGGTTGTCTGCTATTTCAAAAATAAAAAAGCAGAAGTAAAAGATCACAGTGCAACGCCGGTAACTGCTGCCGCACCGCTCACCAACGAAGAAAAACTTTATAAAACGGTAAATGAAACAGTTACGGCAAAAGATGAGACAAATCTCCGAACTGCCGCAACCACAAAGAGCGATGTTGTATTGTTATTAAAGCACGGGCAAACGGTTGCCAGAATCGGTATCGGCTCCAACGGATGGTCAAAATTGAATTATAACGGACAAACCGTTTATGCCATAACCAGTTACCTTACGACTGATTTAAACGCAGATAAGCCTCAAAATACGCCTTCCGGAAAGGATATCGTAGAGGGACAGACATTTACCGCAAATTATGACAGCGTTACAGCTAAAATTGAAGTGAATCTGCGTGCATTGCCAAATACAGACAGTGAGATTGTCGGAAAATTGACAAGCGGAAACTTCCTGTCAAGAACCGCTGTGAGTGACAAAGGTTGGTCAAGACTTCTGTATAACGGAAAGACGGTATATGCTCTTACCAGTTATTTGACCGATAAAGCAGGCAATACCGATTCCGGGACGATTACTCCGTCAGACGGATTTACTCCGGTAGAAGAGCAGGTAACCGCGAAAGAGGAGACCAATCTTCGGACCAGTCCTTCTACACAAGGTTCGGAAGTCGTCTATTTACTGAAGAATGGAGAAGTAGTAAAACGGATTGGAATTAATTCTACAAGTGGCTGGTCCAAATTAGAGTACAATGGACAGATTGTATATGCTGTGTCATCCATGTTGGCCGGGATGTAAATGAAAGTAAATGAAATATCCAAAATTTTCATCGACAAACATATTTCTGTCAGTGGCGTTTTTGTTTGCCTTTGATATGAGATATTAATAATTATTTTAAATTTGAATTGGAGGAAAAAACATGAAATTTAACAATGTTGACTTTGACACGTACTTTAAGAATTATCCTGATACCAACGGATACTTTGGCAAATATGGCGGCGCTTATATTCAACCGGAATTACAGGAAGCAATGAAAGAGATTAATACAGCTTACCAGACTATTTGTAAATCAAGTAAGTTTATCAGCGAGCTTCGTCGTATTCGTAGGGAATTTCAGGGAAGACCAACACCGATTTCTCACTTAGAGAGACTTTCAAACAAACTCGGTAATGTTCAGCTTTATGCAAAACGTGAGGATTTAAACCACACAGGAGCTCATAAATTAAATCACTGTATGGGTGAAGTATTGCTTGCAAAATACATGGGCAAAAAGAAAGTTATCGCAGAAACAGGCGCCGGACAGCATGGTGTCGCTCTTGCTACAGCAGCCGCTTATTTCGGCTTGGAATGCGATATTTACATGGGTGCCGTAGATATTAAGAAACAGGCTCCGAATGTTGCCAGAATGAAGATTCTGGGTGCGAGAGTAATAGAGGTGACGGATGGTCTGCAAACATTAAAGGAAGCTGTTGACGCAGCATTTGCCGCATACGCGAGAGAGTACAAAGATGCAATTTACTGTATCGGTTCCGTCCTCGGGCCTCATCCGTTTCCACTGATGGTTCGCGATTTCCAGAGTGTAATCGGTATCGAAGCAAGAGAACAGTTTATCGGCATGACCGGTGAACTTCCGGATGTTGTGGTTGCCTGTGTTGGCGGCGGTTCTAATGCAATGGGTATGTTCTCAGGATTCTTAAATGACCCTATTGAAATTTATGGTGTAGAACCATTGGGACGCGGCTCAGGTCTTGGCGATCATGCCGCAAGTTTAATGTATGGTGAAGAAGGAATCATGCACGGATTTAACAGTATCATGTTAAAAGACGAGAATGGCGAACCTGCACCTGTATATTCTGTTGCAAGTGGTTTAGATTATCCTTCATCCGGTCCGGAACATGCATTCTTACATGATCTTGGCAGAGTAAAATATGATGCAGTAACAGACGAAGAAACAATTGATGCTTTCTTTGAACTTTCAAGAATGGAAGGTATCATTCCTGCAATTGAAAGCGCACACGCTGTTGCATACGGTATGAAACTTGCTAAAAAGATGGACAGAGGATCTGTTTTGATTACGCTTTCCGGAAGAGGCGACAAAGATATGGATTATATCATTGAACATTATGGAATTAGAGAATAAAAATAAGAATCGTAGGCTTTTATAGTCTACGATTCTCTTAATTTTACGGCTGATGCAGCCATCTTTCGTCGTGATTCATCGATTGCAGCATAATGTTTCTTGGTTGTATTAACATCTTTATGGCCTAAAACATCTGCCACCAGATAAATATCGCCTGTTTCTTTATACAAATTTGTGCCATATGTGCTCCGAAGCTTATGTGGCGTAATTTTCTTGTTTGGAGTTACCTGCCTTGCGTACTTTTTCACCATATTTTCTACTGCCTGAACCCCAATTCTTTTACGCTGAGTGGATAAAAACAGTGCATTTTCATGACCTGCCAGGGGAGTAGCCGCCGCTCTTGTGGTCTCCAGATAATTTTCCAATGCATTATGCACTTCATCGCCAAAGTAAACCACCATCTGATTACCACCTTTTCTGGTGACTGTAATTCCATCGTTTTTAAAGTCTATGTCATCAATATCCAAGCCGACGCACTCCGAAACACGGATTCCGGTTCCAAGCAGAAGAGTAAGAATTGCCAAATCACGTGTGACTGTTTTTTCGTAATAAACTTTCTTCTGACCGGTTAAACTATCGCCGCAAGATTCCACATAATCCAGCAGCATGGCAACTTCATCCGCATCCAGACGGATAATCGCCTTTTCATGTATCTTTGGTTTGTCCACAAAGATTGTTGGATTTTTAACAATGTATTTATGACGATAAAGGTATCTATATAGGCTGCTTAAAGATGAAAACTTACGCGCGATACCACGTTCTTTATTGGTGATTCGGCTGTTATCAGAAGATACGTATACCTTTAAGTATTCCAAATATTCCTCCAAGTCGACCGGTTCCAAATTCTCTAAATCCTTGAATGTAAACTGAGTCGTCGTATAACACTCGTAAACGGGGTTATTTTCAATTAAAAAGTGAAAGAAGACACGTAAGTCATATGCATATGAAATTCGCGTTTTAGCGGACGTCGAGGGCTCAATTGCACGGAAATAATCTTTCACAAACGGAGGCAGTGTTTTAAGAACTTCCCGCAAACGCAACGTATTATCGATGTAAGATTGTTCGTAATAAGTTTTGATATCTTTAGACATAGAAGATTCCTTTCTAATTTTCACTCATTTGAGCATATTATAGCAGAATGCATGGAATTTGTCCACATCTTTTGGAAAAATTGGTGTTTGTCGTATAGATGTATTCATGCGACACCCCGCTCACAAAAAAACAACACCGTTCATGGTGTTGTTTTTCAAGCTCATTGATAACACTTCCACAATTTTTACAAAACATAAATTCGACATTTTCTATACATTACCGCAGCTTAATTCAATCTAAAAAAGGATAACCGATGAAACATCAGCTATCCCTATTTGTTTTTATCTACTCATAATATACAACTATCAAATATTGTCCTTCATGTATCATATCAGATTGTAATCCATTCACTTCTTTTAATTCATCTACATAATCTTGTTTAGATTCATAATAAATATCAGACACGTACTCCTCGGCAATATCCCAAAGAGTATCTCCTTTTTGAATTTCAATACTCTTATAATATTTTCTTTCTGTATCTGCTTCACTTACATGCGCAGATGAAAAAATACTGCCAAAAACGATACATCCGATAAGAATCACTAAAAAGGTTGCTATTAAAAGAACTAATTTTCTTTTTGCAATCTGTTTTGCCTTCTTTTTTTGCACTCTGTATCTGCGTTCCCTTTCATATGCTTCATAGTCGCGATTTGTTGTTCGATTTACCGCTGTTTTTCCTACATTGTAATTTATAATATTGCTGCTCATTTTTATCTCCCCCGTATTTTGTTCGAATATTCGTTCCGAACAATTGTTCTTCTTTGTATCCTCAGTATATAACGCGAACATTTGTTTGTCAATACTAAAAATGAAAAAAATCGAACATATTTTCTAAACATTTGTTTGCTTTTTACAGAATGCTATGCTAGAATATAATTAATAAATCAGTTTTAGTCAGGAGGGCACCCTTATGGCAGGAAAAATCAGCC
>CAZRZV010000058.1:0-8621 GCA_964604665.1 uncultured Faecalimonas sp.
AGCGCCTGCTTCATTTGCTTCGATAGCTGCTGAAGAACCGGCTCCACCTCCACCGATAACCAATACATCTACATCATAGTCCGGATTTGTTAAATCAATATCCATACCTTTGATTCTGCTTTCACCTTGAAGGGTTTCTACCAATTCCTTAGGCGCTTTTTGTCCTGCGTTAGGACCAACTTTGATTTCTTCAAAACTGTCAAGATTATAATCCGGATGGAATTTTTCAAGGAGAGCGGTCTTTTCATCTGCTGTCATACGTCTTGGTTCAAAACCGATACGGGCAGCTCTACCTGCTTCAACCTTTTTAATGGATTCCATCATCTCGGCTGTATATGGTACACTCATTTCTCTCTCCTCCTTATTTCTCGATTTCTCTTGTATTGTATAATTCTTTTAATTCTTCAATCGGTTTTTGCATAATAGCTTCCATCATTGCTTTGCAATCGCCTCTCTCGATTTCTTCCACTCTTGCTGTCAAGTGTTTTGCTTCAGGTTTGATGTATTTACCTGTAAGTCTTCTTGCAAGAAGAGCAACTTGTGGATGAGAAATTCCAGCCGGACAACGTGAAGAACATACACCACACATTACACAGTCAAATGAAAGTTCTGCACATTTCTCAAATTCGCCCCTTTGAGCATGAGCAATGTATTGCATTACGTTAAGGTCTTGTGTACAAGCCTTTGTACAAGCGTTACATCCGATACATGCGTAAATTTCAGGATATAATTGCATCATAACCTGTTGTGTTGGTTTAATTTCTGTAATGTCGTAAACCTTTTTCTCTAATGGGAAGAATGGCAATGTTGCTACACACATATCGTTTTCTACTTTTGTAGAACATGCTAAGCATCCGTTTAATTCATTCTTTCCTTTGATTCTGTAGATAGTCGCACAAGCACCGCAGAAACCGTTTCTACAGCCACATCCACGAACTAATTGATATCCGGCATATTCAAAAGCTTCCATAATTGTTAAGTTTGATGGAACCTGATATTTTTTGCCGTACAAATATACATTAATCATATCTGCCATTTTTCTTTTTTCCTTTCTCTCGTAATCCTAGTACTCAGGTGGTAATTCGCCGATTTCATCGTAACGGAATACCGGACCGTCTTTGCATACGTATTTAGACCCAATATTACAACGTCCGCATTTGCCAATACCACACTTCATACGAAGTTCAAATGTTGTATAAATCTGCTCGTCTGTGAAACCTAATTCTTTTAACCCTGCGAGTACGAACTTAATCATAATCGGAGGGCCACAGATTAAAGCAACTTTATCTGTGTCAAGATTTAATTCTTTTACATAAGCCGGTACAAATCCTACATGTCCGTCCCAGCCTTCCTGTTCACGGTCAATGGTAAGATGTACGTTAATGCCTTCTGTCTTCATCCAAACTTCCTGGATTTCTTCTAATTGAACCAAATCGTCTGCGGAACGTGACCCATAAACAATGTCTACTGTTCCGTAATCTGCACGGTTATCAATTACATAGTTGATAACCGAACGAAGTGGTGCAAGACCGATACCACCGGCAATAAAGAGAAGGTTTTTCCCTTTGAGTTCCGTTTCCACCGGGAAATGATTTCCATATGGTCCACGAACTGTAATTTCAGAACCCACTTCTAAGCTGTGTAGGTAATCTGTAAGTTCTCCACATTTCTTAATACTGAATTCCTGGTATTCTTTGTTTGTTGGTGAAGATGTAATGGAGAACATCGCTTCACTCACACCCGGAGCGCAAAGCATAGCGCATTGTCCAGGCATATGTTCAAATAATTTTCCGCCTTCAGGAGCGTTTACACGGAATGTTTTTACGTCCGGTGTTTCCTGACGGATATCTGTGATGATACCAACTTTGGGAATCAATGTGTCCAAATTGTATCCATCATGACAATGACATTCGCACATTAGTTTTCACCTCCCTGATTTTCAAAAGCTTTGATAACTTTTACGATATTGAGTGCAGACGGACATCTTTCCACGCAACGTCCGCATCCGACACATGAGTACATACCATCGTTGTTTGCAGGGAAGTAAACAAGCTTGTGCATGAATCTCTGACGGAATCTTTGCATTTGACTTGTACGGTTGTTTCCGTGAGCCATCATGGTAAAATCAGAGTACATACATGAATCCCAGCAACGATAACGTTTCACGCCATGTCCTGTATCGTAGTCTTTGATATCATAGCACTGACATGTCGGACATACGAACGTACAAGTTCCGCAAGCCAGACATGGTTTGTACAATTCTTCCCATACAGGAGAATTGAATTTTTCTAAAAGAACGTCTCCGTTCCATCCTTCCAATGAAAGGTTTGAATATGGAAGTTTCTCAACAATTGCTTTAATTGCTTCTTTTTCTGCTTCCACTTTTGCTTCATCTGCGTCTGCGAGAAGTTCTGCAACCGCAACTGTGAGTGCCTCACCTTTTTCAGATAATGCCTTCCAGTATAATTCACCGTCAATCATCCATGTAGCAACGTCAGCTACAGGATTTGCACAGTCAACACCGAACACCTTACAAAAACATGTTTCCTCCGGTTCATGACAAGCCATCGCCACGATTGTTCCGTGTGCACGTCTCGCTGCGTAGAAGCTGTCAACAGGGTCAGCTAAGAATACTTTGTCAAGTACTTCTACACCCTTTACATCGCAAGCTTTCATACCAAATACTACGAAGTTTTGGTCTTTTAAGGCTTCCGGTTCGATTTTTATCTTCTTTTCTTCTGTTTTTACAGTATATAAGTTTTCGCTTTGTGGGAAGAAAGCATCTTTTGGAGATTTTACACTCTTAAGAGTATCTAAATCTACGTCTGCCCCTTCTGTCCAAGCTGCGAAATTTACCTGTCCATTATTGTTTACAGGTACATAAAGTTCTTGTTCTCCGGCAATTTTTTGGAATAATGCCGAAAGATTTTCTTTAGCTATCTTGTACATACATTATCCCCTTTCTGCCACGATACTTGGCTCTGCGTCATCAAATGTGAAGTTTGTGAGAGGTCCCTTTTCTTCAATATCTGCTCCTGCCTGGAATTCTCCGTATAATTCATTGATATCTTTAATGAATTTACGGTTGAATAAGTGAAGTCTGATACCTTGCGGACATACTCTGCTGCATTCTCCACAATCTGTACATCTTCCCGCTACGTGGAATGCACGGATTACATGGAACATTTTTTCTTCAAATGAATCAGCGTTTGCCTTTTGAGCACTGTCAAACTTATTGCTGTCAAATACGCATTTACGACAGCTGCATGCAGGACATGCATTACGGCATGCGTTACAACGGATACATTTGCTGAGTTCGTTTTGGAAGAATTCAAATTTTTCCATTGGACTCATTGCTTCAATCTTTTCGATTTCTGCAAATCTTTCAGCATCTTTTGTATCTTTTGATTCACCGATTAATTCGTCGTAAATCATGTGTTCCTTACCCTTGCACACGTGACATCTTTCTAACATCACATCAGCGTAAGCACATGACTTTTCACCATAAATGGTTTGGAATGTAAGTGTATCGCATTCATCTGTCAATTCTGCGCCTGACACGCTTTCAATACCTTTAATTCCCGCTTTTTTCGCTTTTTCAATATCCAATTTACCTTTACATCCGACACCGACAATGTAGGCTTTGTCTCTGTCCACACGGTGTTCTTTGATTAATTGGTTAAAGCTGTATGTATCACATGGTTTGAGGCAAACCATGGTCTTACCTTCTAATTTAGAAGCTTCGATCATCATTTTGCTAAGGTTTGCTCCGCAAAAACCATTGTATACAAAATCTTTTAACTCATCAGCTGTAGTAAAGTAAGCCGGTTCAGGATTGTAAGGAAGGTCTCCTGCTTTCCATCCAAGAACACGTGCTACTTCGCCGCTTTCGAGGAGCTCTTTTGCACGATTTACTAATTCTTGCATCTCAAATCCCCCAATCTTACGTTTTTACCAAGTGAATAAATCTTTTCTACGAACTCGTTCATGGTTGTAGAGAATTTTACACCCTCAGCAGCTGATACCCATTCTACGCGGGTACGACCGTTTTCTACGCCGATATAATCCAGCATAGAGAATAACAATGTCATACGTCTTCTTGCGTAGTAGTTACCTGTTGTGTAGTGGCAGTCCCCCGGATGGCATCCACAAAGGATAACCCCGTCAGCACCCTTTTCAAATGCTCTCAAGATGAACATTGGGTTTACACGACAAGAACATGGTACACGAATAATTTTTACATCAGCAGGGTAAGCCAAACGGCTGCTTCCTGCAAGGTCTGCACCTGCATAACTACACCAGTTACAGCAGAATGCTACAATTTTCGGTCTGAATTCTTCTTTGTTTTCTATCGACATATTGCATCCACCTCCGCTATAATCTGTCTATTTGAGAATCCTTGTAAGTCCATAGCTCCTGAAGGACATGCAACTGTACAAGCTCCACAACCTTGACATAATGCACTGTTTACCACAGCGACACGTCTGTTTTCACGAATACCGTGATCATTTACATCAATATTCTCATATGAAATTGCCCCGTAAGGACATACATTTGCACATGTAGAACATCCATTACACAATAACTGGTCGGATTTTGCCGTACATGGGTTTGTAAGAAGCTTATCTTTTGCTAACAAACCGATTGCTTTTACAGCGGCTGCACCTGCCTGTGCTACTGTTTCAGGAATATCTTTCGGTCCCTGACAGACACCTGATAAAAATACACCTGCTGTCGGTGATTCTACAGGACGAAGTTTTGCATGCGATTCTGTTAAGAAGTTATTTGTATCAATACTTGCTGTGAGCATTGTAGCAATTTTTCTAACGTCCGGATTTGGTTCAATTGCTGTCGCAAGAACTACCATATCAGCTTCTTTCAAAATCTGCTTGTTATCTAAAAGGTCCACACCTTGTACAAGGAGTTTTCCGTCCGGTTGCGGAAGAACCTTTCCAACCTGACCTTTGATATAATTTACACCGTAATCTTCTACGGCTCTTCTGTAGAACTCGTCGAAGTTCTTACCCGGTGTACGAACATCTATGTAGAATACAGTTACATTTACATCCGGATATTTATCACGGATTAACATCGCATGTTTTGCTGTGTACATACAACAAATCTTTGAGCAGTAACTCTTTCCCCTATTGTCTGCACATCGACTGCCGACACATTGGATAAATACCATTTCCTTCGGAGCTTTTCCGTCAGAAAGTCTTTCCAAATGTCCTTTTGTAGGACCTGCGGCGTTCATAATACGTTCTAATTCAAGAGATGTGATAACATCCTTGCTTTGGTTGTATGCATATTCATCATAGTTATCAAGTTTGATGGTATCAAAACCTGTAGCAACTACGATTGCACCATATTTTTGTGTCAGGATTTCGTCTTTTTGTTCGTAGTCGATAGCACCTGCCTGGCAAACCTTTGAACAGATACCACACTTTCCTGTCTTCATCTTGATACAAGCCTCTGTATCAATAACAGGTACGTTTGGAATTGCCTGTGCAAATGGTGTGTAGATAGCGCTTCGTGTATTTAATCCACGGTTGAATTCGTTTAATGATTTCTTCGATGGACATTTTTCCTGACAAACGCCACAGCCTGTACATTTATCAGCATCTACATATCTTGCTTTCTTTCTGATATCTACTGTGAAGTCACCAACGAAACCCGATACTTTTTCCACTTCACTATATGTATAGATAGTAATATTCTTGTGCGAAGCTGCTTCCACCATCTTTGGTGTAAGAATACAAGCTGAACAGTCAAGTGTTGGGAATGTCTTGTCTAATTGTGACATTCTACCACCGATACTTGGTGTCTTTTCCACGATGTCTACCGGATATCCTGCTTCTGCAATATCAAGCGCAGTCTGGATACCCGCGATACCACCGCCGATTACCAATGCACGTTTTGTAACTAAACTTTCGCCCGGTTTCAGTGGTGTATTTAAATTTACTTTTGCGATTGCCGCTCTTGCAAGAATCACTGCCTTTTTGGTAGCTTCTTCCATATCTTTATGAATCCATGAACAATGCTCACGAATGTTGGCAATTTCTACCATGTATGGATTGATTCCTGCTCTTTCAGCTGCTCCACGGAATGTATTCTCATGCATACGTGGTGAGCAAGAGCAAACTACGATTCCTGTAAGGTTCTTTTCTTTGATTGCTGCTGCAATCTTTGCCTGTCCTGCTTCAGAACACATATATTGGTAATCTTCAGCATGAACAACGCCCGGCTCTTTTGCAGCCATTTCTACTACTTTTTTCACGTCTACTGTTGCAGCAATGTTGCTACCGCAATGGCAGACAAATACGCCTATTCTCTGCATGGAACGCTTACCTCCTATATCTTCTGAATGCACTGACTAAAAGTTGTTGCGGAAGTTCTTCATCTAATAATTCAGGTACTTCATCAGGTGACAGGTATGTCTGTCCCTTTTCACGCACAACGATTTGTCTCGCTGCATCGATTAATTTTCCCGGTTTAACGTCTCTTGGACAACGTTCTACACATGCAAAGCATGAGAGACATTTCCAAAGGGATTTCGACTGTACCAAACTTTCAATATCTTCATTTTGAACGTAAGATACGAATTGGTGAGGTTTGATGTCCATCTCACTGAAAGATGGGCAGGAAGCAGAACATTTTCCACATTTCATACATTTGAGTGGATTCACGCCGCTAATCTCTTTGATTTGATCAACCTTATTTACGTGGCTCATTACGCTTCTACCTCCTCTTTTACTCCAAGTGCTTCCGCAAGCAGCTCTGTAAAGTAAACTACAGGGAGTTTGCCTCCTGCACTCTTGTTTAAATTATACATGCAAAGCGGACATGCGGTGATTAACATGTCAGCGCCGAATCCTGCGGCACTGTCAACAATGTTATTACACATGTTCTTTGACATGTCTTTTTCCTTTAATGATATGTAACCACCACAGCATTCATTGCGGTATGGATATACAACCGGAGTTGCTCCGATAGCACGAATGAAATCTTCCATGATAGTTGGGTTCTCAGGATTGTCAAATCCTAAAATTTTTCCCGGACGAAGAAGTAAGCATCCGTAGTATGCTCCGATTTTCTTGCCCTTAAGTGGATTTACCACTTTTTCCTTTAACACATCAAAACCGACTTTATCACGCAATACTTCCAAGAAGTGTAACACTTCTGTCTCGCCTGCGTATGGTTCGGTAAGCTGCATGTAGTTGTTTGCTCTGGTACGGATATCTTCCACATTCTTCATGTCGTCATTCACACGTTTGATTACGTGGTGGCATGCGGAACATAAGGTAACCAGCGCCTGTCCTTTTTCTTTGGCATCATTGAGTGCACGAACAGATGAAAGCTTAGAAGCGATTTCGTCAGAGCCGAGTGGATAAACACCACCGCAGCACTGCCAGTTTTCGATTTCTTCCAGCTCGAATCCAAGTGCTTTTGCAGAGGCTCTGGCATATGCATCTAAATCCTGCGCCTTATTCTTCAATGTACACCCCGGATAATAACTGTACTTCATATTGAATCATTCTCCTCTTTTATTTATTGGGAGTGCCTCCCATAGTCACATACTACCGGAGGTCTCCTCTTCCTAATCAAGATTGATTTGTGCGATTGCATTTTTCAATGTGTCTGCACTCTTGCGTAATTTCGCAACTTCATCATCTGTCAGTTTTACAGGAAGCGTACCCTGGCATCCGTTTGGTCCTACCAGACAAGGTACACTTAAAGCGACATCTTCAATACCATATTCGCCGTGAAGAACGGTAGAGACTGTAGCAACAGATTCCGTTGCTGCAACTAACATATTGCAAAGATGTGTAACTGCTACCGCTATTGCGTAGAATGTGGCACCTTTGTCGGCAATAATTCTTCCGCCTGATTTTTGCATATAATCTAACATGTCGTCTTTATCAAGTTTACCAAGGTCAATACCTTTTGCTTTCATAATCTCTTCATATTCATCAATATCTACTGCTGAAATTTTAGCAATACTCCATGGAATAAAAGAAGAATCTCCGTGTTCACCAAATACATACGCATGTACATTCTTTTGTGCAACGTGGAAATGTTCTGCAAGTCCGCAGCGAAGTCTTGCGGAATCTAACAATGTACCTGAACCCATGATTTGATTTGCAGGAAGTCCTGAAACCTTTGTAAATACATATGTCATAACGTCAACAGGGTTGCTTACAATAATGTATTTTGCATCCGGCGCTGCTTTTACAATCTCCGGTGTAATACTCTTTAAGATATTAACGTTTGTTTGATTTAACTCAAGTCTTGTCTGACCAGGCTTACGAGCGATTCCTGATGTGATAATAACGATATCAGAACCTTTCGCGTCTTCGTAATCTCCTGCGATAATAGAAATAGGGTCTCTAAAGAAAGTTCCCTGGATAATATCCATAACCTCTCCCTCTGCCTTTGCTCTATTGACATCAATCAATACAAGCTCTGATGCGATATCTTCCTTAGATAGTGTATAAGCGATTGTAGCACCTACACTACCTGCTCCAATGATAGTAATTTTACTGCTCATAAGTTCTCCTTTCATCTCTCATTGTCTAATTTTTAACAATCTTTTTTTATGAAACGGATAGCGCTCCGATTCC
>CAZRZV010000059.1:0-8412 GCA_964604665.1 uncultured Faecalimonas sp.
TATCACATCCGACAAATACCTCACCTGCATTCGGAACACTGTCAAGGCCAAGAATTTCAACTGGTGTAGAAGGGCCTGCTTCTTTCACGCGTTTTCCCTTGTCATCCATCATGGCTCTTACTTTACCATGTGCAGAGCCCACAGCGATTGCATCCCCAATGCGAAGTGTACCTTTTTGTACTAATACGGTTGCAACAGGGCCTTTTCCCTTATCAAGCTCAGCTTCAATTACAAGACCTCTCGCACTACGGTTTGGATTTGCCTTTAATTCCAGTACTTCAGCAGTAAGAAGAATCATTTCCATAAGTTCTGCAATGCCTTCTCCCGTCTTTGCAGATACAGGAACAAAAATAGTGCTTCCACCCCAATCTTCCGCAATGAGTCCATATTCTGTCAATTCTTGTTTGACTCTTTCTACGTTTGCAGCCGGTTTGTCAATCTTATTAACGGCAACTACGATTTCAATTCCTGCCGCTTTCGCATGGCTGATAGCTTCGACTGTCTGAGGTTTTACACCATCATCGGCTGCGACAACCAAGATTGCAATATCCGTAGAATTTGCACCACGCATACGCATAGCTGTAAATGCTTCATGTCCCGGTGTGTCTAAGAATGTAATCCTCTCGCCATTAATCTTAGCAATATAAGCGCCGATATGCTGTGTGATACCACCTGCTTCACCTGTGGTAACACTTGTATTACGAATCGCATCCAGAAGGGAGGTCTTACCATGATCAACATGTCCCATAACACAGACTACCGGAGGACGTTTCTTCATTTTCTTTTCGTCTTCCTCATCCTCTTTGAGCAACTCTTCAATTACGTCTACTACTTCTTCTTTTTCGCAGAGAACTTCAAATTCCAATGCAATTTCTTCAGCGGTCTCGTAATCAATTTCATTGTTCATGGTCACGACTTTGCCCTGCAAAAATAACTTCTTCACAATCACAGAAGGTTGAATCTTCATGTGATCAGCCAATTCCTTAATCGTCAAGACTTCCGGAATGGTAATCATTTTAATCTTTTCTTCTACTTTTTCCGGTGCTTTCTGCTGAGGTTTTTGTGTAAGCGGAACATTTTTCATGCCCTTCTTATTTCTTGGTCCTCTTCCGTCCTGATCCTCATTCTGGAAATCTCTGTCTTTGTCTTTTTTCTTATAATTATCTTTGTTTTGTTTTCGTCCTGCCTTTTGTTCCGGAACAATTGGTGCAGGAATTGACATATCGCGGTCCTTGCGCTCGCCTCTTCTGTCTCCCCGTCTATCGTCACGTCTGTCATTTTTTCTATCGTCGCGTCTGTCATCTCTCCTGTCATCACGGTGATTATCTCTTCTGTCATCACGACGATTGTCTCTTCTGTCATCGCGATGCTCCTCTCTCTTTCTGAACTCTTCCGGCTTTCTTTGTACCTGTGGTCTTTCTACTCTTTCTACAGGCTTCTTTTCTACCGCTGCATTTACCGGCTTTTCAACAACCGGTGTAACAGCAGGCTTTTCCACCTTTGGTTGTACAGGCGTTGCTGTCGGTTGTTCTGGTTTTGTTTGTACAGGTGTAGTCGCCACTTTCTGTACCGGAGCAGTTGCAGGTCTCTGGCCCATTGGTACTCCGGTTGGTCTCTGTCCCGTCGGTGCTCCAGTCGGCCTTTGTCCCACCGGTCTTTGTCCCATCGGTCTTTGACCCATTTGTCTTTGCTGTCCATATCCGCCCTGTCCGTCGCGTCTTTGCTGTCCATATCCGCCACGATTTCCCTGACGGTTATTTTGTGAGTTTTGTGGTCTGAACACCTGAACAATATGTTTCTTTTTCGGTGCTTCGGCAGACGCTGTTGTCTCTGATACCGGTTCACTCTTTGGTTCTGCCTCTACAGGTTTTCCGCCGAAATTCGCTTTTACCAGTTCTACCTCTGTATCTTCCACAGAACTCATATGGCTTTTTACCTCTATATTTTTTGATCTTAAAAAATCAATGATTTCTTTGTTCTCTTTTCCCAGCTCTTTTGCCAGTTCATGTACTCGCATTTTTGTCATTTACTCACTACCTCCTCTATGCAATCGTATTCTGCTTGTGCGTCTATCTGTTTTACAATTCCTTTTGCAAATCCATGGTCAAGCACAGCCAAAGATGCACGGAATTCTTTTCCCATTGCATGCCCCAAGGTATCTTTATCCCCATAAAAATAGATTGGCACTTCATAAAATTCACACATGTTTTGGAACTTTTTCTTTGTGTTTTCAGATGCATCATCCGCAACAATGACTAATTCGGCTCTCCCGCACTTTACTTCTTTTTCCGTGCAAAATTCGCCGCTTACGGTTTTTCCCGCCTTTGTTGCAAGACTAATCATCGACAATGCTTTATTTAATTTCAAGAGAATTCATCTCCTTTTCCAATTTTTCATAAACTTCTTTTGGAATAGGTTGTTTGAAAGAACGTTCCAAACCTTTGCCCTCTACTGCCTTATCAAAGCATTCTTTTGAAAAGCAAAGATACGCCCCACGACCGTTTTTCTTACCGGTCACATCCAAAACGAATTCCTCGTCAGCCGTTTTCAAAACACGTATCATTTCTTTTTTACTCTTCATTTCTCCGCAACCTACACATTTACGCATAGGAATCTTCTTGTTATTGCTCAAAAAATCACTTCCTATTCGTAATCTTCCATGTATTCACCGGTATATTCATCAGAATATTCATCCACATAGCCATCTTCGTATGCCTGCGTGAGTTCCATCCAGTTTGCAGGTAATTCTCCTGATTCAATCGCCTGTGTTTCGCTCTTGATATCAATCTTATATCCGGTAAGTCTTGCAGCTAACCTTGCGTTCTGACCTTCTTTACCGATTGCCAGTGATAACTGATAGTCCGGTACGATAACGCTTGCCGTCTTATCATCCGGGTCAGCCGCAACCGAAATGACTTTTGCAGGGCTGAGTGCATTTTCAATCAAGTATGCAGGATTTTCATCCCAATTAATAATATCAATCTTTTCACCACGAAGTTCGCTGACAATTGCATTTACTCTTGCACCATTCATACCAACGCAAGCTCCTACCGGGTCTACATCAGGATCATTTGACCAAACAGCAATCTTGGTACGAGAGCCGGCCTCTCTGGCAACGCTCTTGATTTCCACAATGCCTTCTTTCACTTCCGTTACTTCTGATTCAAATAAACGTTTTACAAGTTCAGGATGTGTACGAGACACGATAACCCTTGGTCCTTTTGTGGCATTCTTTACTTCTACCACGTAAAGTTTGATACGTTCTGTAGGTTTGAACACTTCTCCTTTTACTTGCTCATTTTCCATCAGCATCGTATCTGTTTTTCCCAAGTTAATGCTGATATTCTTACCGACATAACGCTGAACGACACCTGTGACGATATCTCTTTCTTTTTCAAAATATTGATCATATACTACTTTTCTTTCTTCTTCACGAATCTTTTGAAGAATCAGGTTCTTTGCATTCTGAGTTGCAATACGTCCAAATGATTTTGATTCAATGGAAATTTGAACAATATCACCAAGTTCATATTTAGAATCTATCATTTTTGCGTCTGCAAGACTGATTTCCATAACCGGGTCTTCCACCTCTTCTACAACCGTCTTTTCTGCATATAACGCATATTCGCAAGTTTCGCGATTCATTACAACTTTAATGTTGTCTGCCTTTCCGAAATGGTTTTTACATGCACTGATTAATGAATTTTCAATGGCATCCAATAAAGTTTCTTTGCTGATTTCTTTCTCTTTTTCAAGAATCGTCAACGCTTCTAATAATTCTGTGTTCATTTTTCTTTTCCTCCTAATTATAAAATGTTGTTTAAAAATCAAATGTTAATCGAATCAATGCGATATCGCATCTTTGGAATACTTGTACCGTTTCATCTTCATATTCTATGGTCACGGTATCTGCATCATATTCTTTTAAAAATCCAACAAACTCTTTTTGTTTGTTAATTGGACGATAAGTTCTGATTTCTACCTCTTCGCCAATGCTTCTTTTAAAGTCTTTTTCTTTCTTTAAAGGTCTTCCAAGTCCCGGAGAGCTCACCTCAAAGATATAGGTGTCTTCAATGTAGTCTTTTTCATCCAGAATATCCGAGAATGCTCTGCTGACTACCTCGCAGTCATCCACACTGATTCCGCCCGGTTTGTCAATGTAAACCCTCAAGTACCACGTACCTGCTTCTTTTACATACTCTACATCTACCAGTTCAAATCCGTGACTTTCAATAATCGGTAGTATAAGTTCTTCTGTTTGTTGTTCGTATTGTTCTTTCTTAGACAATGTCTAACCTCTCTTTCCTCAACATCAAGAAAAGTGAACCTTGCGGTTCACTTCTCATCGACATCTTATTCAGTTATACCCATGATAGCACTTATCTTTTGGAAAATCAAGCATTATTTTCAATTTTTAACCACCAAGATACGCTTTCTTCACCTCATCACTGGCAGCAAGTTCTGCTCCTGTTCCACTAAGGGCTATCATTCCCAGTTCTAAAACATAGGCTCTGTCTGAAATTGCAAGGGATTTCCCTGCATTTTGTTCCACAAGCAAAATTGTAGTACCGTCATCTCTGAGCTGCTTGATAATCTCAAACACCTTATCAACTAAAAGCGGTGACAATCCCATGGAAGGTTCATCCAAAAGTAATAACTTCGGATGACTCATCATCGCACGCCCGATTGCAAGCATCTGCTGTTCTCCACCCGAAAGTGTTCCTGCAATCTGATTTTTACGCTCAGCTAATCTCGGAAATCTCTCATAAATATTTTGGATATCTTTTTTTACCTGTGATTGATCTTTCTGTGAAAAACCACCCATCAAGAGATTTTCATAAACTGTCAGTTCCTGAAAGATACGTCTTCCTTCAGGCACCTGGGTCATCCCCATGTGTACAATCTTGTGACACGGTGTCTTCGTAATATCCTGACCGTCAAAAATAACCGTTCCGCTATGAGAAAGAAGCAGACCGCTGATGCTTTGCATCGTCGTAGTCTTTCCTGCGCCGTTTGCACCAATCAAGGTAACGATTTCACCTTCATTAACCTCAAAACTAATCCCCTTCAGTGCCGCAATCACGCCATAATATACCTGAAGGTCTTTTACTTCTAATAATGCCATGTTTTACCCTCCAATATATGCCTTGATTACTTCCGGATTGTTCAGCGCCGTTTTTGTATCTCCTTGCGCCAATACAGTTCCGAAGTTTAATACGGTTACCTCATCACAGAGACCTGACACAAACTTCATATCATGTTCAATCAATAAAATGGTCATATCAAACTCATCACGAATGCGTTTAATAATCGCCATAAGATACTCTGTTTCATGTGGATTCATACCTGCTGCAGGCTCATCCAATAAAAGTAATTTCGGATTTGTAGCAAGTGCACGGGCAATCTCTAACTTACGTTGTTTTCCGTATGGCAGATTGCAGGAAAGCAGATTTCGCTCCTCTTCCAAACCTACAATACGAAGAATACTTTTCGCTTTCTCACGCATTGCCTTTTCACACCGGAAATGTCTCGGCAAACGAAACATACTGTCCAACATACTGCATTTAAATTCCGGTTGATTGTGAAGACCTACCAGAACATTACGGATTACAGTCATGTTGTTAAAAAGTCGAATGTTTTGGAAAGTACGGGCAATCCCTTTGTGGTTGATGGTCTCTTGGCTTTTCCCTGTTAAGTCTTCGTTTTCCAAATAAAAATGACCTGTGGTCGGGCGATAAACTCCTGTCAACATGTTAAAAACCGTAGTCTTTCCCGCACCGTTTGGTCCAACCAGACCATATAATTGTCTTTTCTTTATCTCTATATTGACATCCTGCACAGCTTGCAAGCCACCAAAGGATATGCCGAGATTCTCTATCTTAAGCATAGTTTCACTCATTATTTCACATCCTCCTTTCGGTCAGGATTCATGGTAGAAACGGTTGGTTGTAATTCTACCGATAAAATTTCATTCATTTCAATCTTTGTAGGCACACGATCCCATTTTGCTTCGTCATCTGCACGATGTGAAGGGTCATGTTTGCGTTTGAACACTTTCGCCAGTAAATCCTTTACAGAATACTTATTACGGAAGTTTTTAAGCGCCGGTGCATTGTTGTAAATAATCAAAATGATTAAAATCAATGCATATAATAAGTCCTGTAATACAGCAAGGTTACCGGTTAAGATAATCTGCAATTTATCATTCAGGAATGTAATAAGCGTCGCTGCAATAATAGAACCATTGATGCTTCCCATTCCGCCAAGCACAACCATTACCAAAATTTCAATAGAATAATTGTAACTAAAGTTTGTGCTTTGTACAGTATAATTACTATAACTGTATAGCACGCCTGCAACACCGGCAAAGAATGCTGAAATAGTGAATACAGCCAACTTATATTTTGTAATATTGATGCCTGTTGCTCTCGCTGCTATTTCATTGTCACGAATGGACGTAATTGCTCTACCGTGTTTTGAACGGATGATGTTTTGAATAATCATCAAACAGAATAACACACATACAAATGCAATGATAAATAGAACACTTCTGTCGTAACGCGGCGTACTAAGTCCAAGCGAACCACCAAATGTCTCTTCACTGGAATTCATAAATACCGAGCGTACAATTTCTCCAAATGCTAAAGTAACAATTGCGAGATAGTCACCTTTCAAACGCAATGCCGGTAACCCTATCAGAACTCCAAATAATGCTGCAATGGCGCCACCAATTAATATGGAAATAAACAATGAAATAAAGCTGTTTCCAAAAATCGGTTCCAACAGGCAAGAGGCTTTTCCGCCCAGATATGCGCCTACGCACATAAATCCCGCATGCCCCAGTGACAATTCGCCTAAGAATCCGACCACAACACTGAGTGATACGCTAAGTAGCACCGCAATGGCAATCTTTTCTAAAAGATAAATCGTCGAAGATGCTAAAGAACCTGTCAAAGACATTCCTCCGAAAACCACTGTGAGCAAAGCGATTACGATATAGTTCACATAATGTTTCCATTTGATTTGTTTCAATCCTTTAGACATTATACTTTCTCCCTTCTGACCTTACCCATAATACCCGTAGGTTTTACAAGGAGAATTACAATTAAGATCATAAATTCAATTGCATCTGTATACGGTGCAATTGCAGTGATTTTAAATGAAATTGCTTCTACCACACCAAGCAAAATACCGCCAACCATGGCTCCCGGTATAGAACCGATACCACCGATAACCGCAGCCGTAAATGCTTTGATTCCAGGCATTGCTCCCAAGGTATTGGTCAAACTCGGGGACTTCATAAGCATAAAGAAGCCGGCACATGCTGCGAGTGCAGAACCAATTGCAAAGGTAATCATAATAATTCTGTTTACATTAATTCCCATGAGCTGTGCCGCACCTCTGTCTTCTGACACAGCAATCATAGCTCGACCTGTTTTTGTCTTTTTTACAAACATAGTTAAAATCAACATGATTGCAAAAGAACATACTAAGGTGATAATAACATAATATGGAATCTTCAGCGTTCCAACTTGAAGATTCCCAGGTTCTGCAATGGTAACCATCTTTGGCGCTGTACCGAAAATCATCTGTGCAATGCTCTGAAGCAGATAACTCACACCAATGGCAGTAATCAATACCGCCAAAGGTGATGCTCCTCGAAGAGGTTTGTATGCCACTTTTTCAATCATAATGCCCATCAGGACACATACAAGAATTGCCACTGCCAATCCCAAAACCGGATTTCCTGACAAAACAATCATAACATATAACATGTATCCGCCCACCATGATGATATCACCATGAGCAAAATTCAGCATTTTCGCAATACCATATACCATCGTATAGCCCAGTGCAATCATTGCGTAAGTTCCGCCGGAACTCAAGCCACTTACCAGTGTTTCAATAATCTCCATAAAAACTCCTATTTATCAGCTTCCTTAATAACGTACTTCACAGCATCTTTAGAAACATAACCATTCTTTTCCCACTTAATGTCATTTCCGGTTACACCTGAGTATGTAAATCCACCTGTGAATTTTTCTTTTAAAATATCGCAAAGATCAGATGCTGAGATTGTAACAGGGATTTCTGTTCCCTCTTCAACTGCTTCTTTCATTGCATTGTAAATTGCATAAACACAGTCATATGCAGAAGCACCGAATTGGTTCAATGTTTCTTTTCCAAATTTTTCTGTGTATTTCTGAACAAACTCAAGTGTTGCGCCGTCAGTTGCTTTTGAGTTGAAATGTGAAAGCATTGTTACTTCCTGTGGAATTGATGCGATGTCAAATCCTTCTGCAGATTCAATACCGTCAAATCCGTCACATCCATAGTAAACTGTATCTGCTGCCACCATGTCTTTTGCTTGTTTCATAAACAATGAAGCCGGTGTGTAATAAATTGGCATAA
>CAZRZV010000060.1:0-8365 GCA_964604665.1 uncultured Faecalimonas sp.
AAACACTTTCGGTCGGCACACATAAAATAGCTGTTGTCTATACAGACGGCGAATGCAGTGCAAATTTTGAGGTTAAGCAGACAACGCAAACTGAAGGAGATAAACCCGATACCACAACGCCAACGGGCGGCAAGGATACCACAAGTCCGCAAACGGGCGATAACAGCAATTTGCTTCTGTGGGTAGCACTGCTGTTCGTCAGCGGAGCAGGCGTAATCGGAGCAACGGTTTACAGCAAGAAAAAAAGAGTAAGATAATATTAAAAGAATCAACTTTGCATATTTGCAAAAAGCCCTCCTGTTCGATGCAGACCGAACAGGAGGGCTTGCTTATTTAATATGAAGTGTTACCCAAAATGCAGTTCAATACCTATTAAAAAGTATGAAATTACCGTGTTGACCGTATTAAATTGTGTTAATCAAATTGCTGTTTATGATTTCTGAGGCTCTGCTGCGGATATTGTTCATCCGACCCACCCACTCCATTTGATTTTCGGCTTTTAGCCGTTCTGTTACACCTTCGCGCTCTGCCATTTGCTTTACAAGACGAGAAAACATATCATCGGCCTGTTTGTCAATGTCTGAGAGGTAGCCATTCAGTTTACCGCTTGTCAGCAGATTGAGATAAAAGACCTTGCGATTTTGCTTGATATACCGCAAGTGTCGTTGTCCCCATAAGCCGACAGGCTGTTGTTCTACTTCAGGTAATTTTAAGCATGGTAGATAGTAGTCGCCTTGAAGTTCATACCAAAGCCCGTTTCTTTCGTCAAAAAAGTACTTTTCCATAATCACGCCTCCTTGAAAATGACTTTGAATTTCTTACGTTTTGCGCCAATGATTTTCAGCAAGACCTCATCTACCGCATCAGTGTACTTGCTGTCAGCAATAAGTTTGTTTCTTAATTGGTTCAGGCTCTCAATCATAAGCCGAAGTTCCTGAGCATTTAGTGCAAGATAGTATTTTTGCTTCATAACCGGTCCTCCTCTCAATTTTTGCAATTATTGTAATATAAGTAATCACGAAAATCGAATGTGCGGATAAAAATGAGCGTACCCACCGTTTTAGGTAAGCACGCTCAAATAAGATTTTATATTTCGGAATAGATTGCTTTTAATTGCTGATACATTTTTCTTGACGGCCTGCGACTGCCCGACTCCCATTTTGCATAGATACTTGGAGAAATATCGGCTTTTTCAGCAAAATCAATTTGACTTAATCCGTAACTTTTTCTGACCGTATGTAATAGTTTCGTATATGGCGCACTTATGAAAACACAAAAATCATCAAACAGCAGAGACTCGGATATTTGCAATTCTTCAGCCAGTAAAACAGCAATATCGTACGGAATCGGAAAACGCCCCTGTTCATAAGCAAGAACTGTTGCCGGTACAATGTTTAACTTCTCTGCAAGTTGCCTTGTGGTCAGCCCCCTCAGTTGACGATAGTAGCGCATATATTCCCCAGGAGCGTTTAAATCACTCAACGCTTCAAAGATAAATCTCAAATGCATCAGCATCCTGCCGTGCCGGTATTCATACAGCCCTGTGTGATTGAGAACAGTATCGCATTTTCAATGTTTTCTTCTACATTGCCGCCTAATGGTGAACAAATATACACCTTTTTTATCATGCTTCATCTCTGCCTTGATAATCTGTCCGTCTTCGCATCATTTTTTCTATCTCATAGAGTTGTTCTTCTTCGCTGTAATACATTATTTTGTACTCCTTTCTGACATAAAAAATGCGCTACTCATCTCTCAACAAAATAAGTAACGCATTTCTTTATTCCTTTATTAAATTCTCTCAATTTCGAGACAAATCTCTCAAAACAGGCCATTTTACCCGATTGCATCTTCGAAAATGCCGAAAAATTTAGGGCAAAAATTTTTCATTTTTAGCTCCGATTTTCACCCAAAAACCACAACATCTTGTGGTTTTACACCCTATTTTTTGTCTTTTTCCACAAGTTGCATCTTTATTATTACCTCAACATGTACAGTATGCACAAACTGGTCCACAGCGACAACCCGCTCTGCCTTATATCCTTTTGCCTGAATCATTTCCAAGTCCCTTGCAAGACTGGTCATCTTACATGAAATATAGATAATCTTCTCCACTCCATAATCCAAAATCTTCGGCAGACATTTTGGATGGATACCGTCTCTCGGTGGGTCAAGCACAATCACATCCGGTTTTTCTTCAATCTCATCCAGCACCTTAAAAACATCTCCTGCAAGAAATTTGCAATTGGAAAGTCCGTTATGCACGGCATTTTCATTTGCCGCGGCTACTGCTTCTTCCATAATCTCCACACCGATAACTTTCTTTGCAACCGGTGCAAGTACCTGTCCGATTGTTCCTGTACCACTAAACAAATCATAAACGGTCATATTGTTGATATCGCCTATATAATCACGCACCGTACTGTATAATACTTCGGCAGCTTGGGAATTCGGCTGAAAAAATGAAAACGGAGTAACTTTAAATTCCATACCCAAAAGTTTCTCATAAAAGAAATCTTGTCCGTACAAAATACGACTTTCATCACTCTGCACCACGTCAGACAGGGAATCATTTAAAATATGCAAAATTCCAACGATTTTTCCTTCCAATGAAAGTGCTAAAAGTTTACTGACAAGCGGTTTCAAATCATGTTCTTCCTGGGTGGTTGTAACCAGATTTACCAAAATCTCTCCCGTCACATCGCCACGCCTCAATAGCAAATGCCTCAAATACCCTACATGCTGCATTTTTCTATAATAACCTACGCCCAGCTCTTGGAAATAATCTAAAACACAGTTTAAAATCTTCGTCATATCCTCGTGTACCAGTTTGCAATCCGACGCTGTAAGGACATCATATGTACTTCCTTTCTTGTGAAGTCCCAGTGAAAGAGGTCCATCCTTATATTCATCTCCGAATGAAAACTCCATCTTATTACGATATGCAAATTCCTTCGGGCTCGCCTTCACACCCTCGAAAATGTAATCTCCGATGATTGCAGCATCCATGATTTCCTTTACCTGCTGTTCTTTCATCGCCCGCTGTTTATCATATGGCATGGTCTGATACATACATCCGCCGCAATCCGGGAAAATACTGCACACAGGTTCTCTTTGTTCAAACGTCGACTTCTCCAAAACTTCTAAAAGTCTTCCTTCCGCCTTTCCTTTTCGCATTTTATTGATAACGAACTTAATTTTCTGGCCCGGAATTCCGTTTTTCACAATCACAGTCTTTTCTTCCCCCGGAATTGACACAATTCCCTTGTTCGGAAATTCCACTTTCTCTATCAAGCCTTCCAATACTTGTCTCTTTTTCATGTATGTAACTCCTTTGTTTTCTTTCAAACTATCTGAATATACGAAAAAACTGCCGCCCTCCACGACAGTTTTTCATCTTTTCACTTTGAATTTGACTATTCTTATAATTCTCCATCCTCAAAGAATTCATCTTCGAAATCATCATCTAAATCTTCTTCAAAATCTTCCAGATAATTCGGTGTAAAATAACGATACACTGCATAAGCAATACCTGCCACTGCGGCTACTGCCCCAACAATTCCAACAATCCAAAGTACAGTTTTTTTCATTTTATCTTTTTCTCTTTTCTTTAACAATTCACCCAATTTTGATTCTGTAATCATATTCTCTAACTTGTTCATGTTTCCACATCCTTTCTCGCAGTCATTCGTCTGCAACAACTATCCTTCTTTCGTATAGTATACCACTTTTGCACCAATAATACCATATGTAGTTCTCGTTTTTTTATCCTAAATTTTTTGTAATTTTGCAAAACCGGCAAACATTTTCTTTGTACCTGCCCGGTCAAATTCTACGGTCACTTCGTAGTCCCGACCGCCTTCTAAAATGTTTGTCACCAGACCGTCACCGAATTTGATGTGCCTTACCCTGTCACCTACTTCATAATCCAACTCGGCGCCGACCTTGACACCAAATGATTTCGGTTGTTTATAGACTTCATATGATTTCGAGTAAAATGCCTGTTGTCCTTTTAGAACATGTTCTTGTTTCACAGCTGTCTTCCCTGCTCTCTCAATCCATCCCGCCGAAACCAACAGTTCACGTGGTACTTCTTTCAAAAACCGTGAGATTTTATTATATTGTGATTCGCCGCGCACCATACGCCTTCTTGCACCGGTTAACGTCAGATTCTCTTTGGCTCTTGTCATTCCCACATAACACAATCTTCTCTCTTCTTCAAGTTCTGTAGGATCATCTCCGCTGATTGTCAGATAACTTGGGAAAATCCCATCCTCCATTCCCGTCAGATAAACCTCCGGAAATTCCAAACCTTTTGCGCTGTGTAATGTCATTAGTACAACATAATCACTGCTTTCATCCAAACTGTCAATATCTGCAACCAATGCCACTTCTTCCAAGAAGCCGCTCAATGACGGTGGTTCTTCACACATTTCTTCATAGGTTGCAATCTTACTCATAAATTCATCAATATTTTCTTTTCTTGCTTCAAATTCTTCCTCTCCCTCTTCCTGCAATGCTTCCATGTAACCGGTCATGTCCAGCACCAGTTGCATCAAATCGGAAAGAGCAAGTGTCTTTGCCTGTTCTTTAAAATGCTCTATTAAAGCCACAAAAGACGTCACTTTAGCAGCGGCTTTACCAATGCTCGGTATCATATCTACCGTACGAAGTGATTCATAAAAACCGACTTCCCGCATTTGTGCATTTTCCTGCACACGGTTAATCGTTGCCAGACCAATCCCTCGCTTCGGCACATTGATAATACGCCGCACTGCCAAATCATCATTCCCATTATCGATGGTTTTTAAATATGCAAGCAAATCCTTAATTTCGCGTCTGGAATAGAAATTTACACCACCCACCAATTTGTACGGAATATTTTCAGACACAAATTTTTCTTCAAACATACGTGACTGGGCGTTCGTCCGATATAAAACTGCATGGTCTCCATAGTTTCTCGTTCCGTCTGCGATATGCTCTTTAATATTTCGTGCAACAAAATTCACTTCCTCGAAAGCATCTTCCATAAATTCGTAACGAATCTTATCTCCCTCACCGTTTTCTGTCCAAAGGCGCTTTTGCTTTCTTCCGACATTATTTGCAATGACTGCATTAGCCGCATTCAAAATATTTTCCGTAGAACGATAGTTTTGTTCCAGCTTAATCACATATGCATTTTCAAATGTACTTTCAAAATCCAAAATATTCTTGATATTGGCTCCACGAAATTTATAAATAGACTGGTCGTCATCACCAACTACACACAAATTCTGGTATTTGTGTGCCAAAAGGCTAATCAATTTAAACTGTACCGTATTGGTATCCTGATATTCGTCCACCATAATATAGCGGAATCGTTCCTGATAATAATCTAAAACATCCGGCTGCGTCTGTAAAAGTTGTACCGTCTTTACAAGCAAATCATCAAAATCCAATGCATTATTGGCTTTCATCTGCTTCTCGTATTCCCAATATACCTTAGAGATGATTTGTTTGTGATAATCCCCTGCCGCATTGAGTTCGTACTCCTGTGGAGAAATATATTCATTCTTGGCAGAAGAAATCGCTGCCATCAGATTTCTCTCTTTGTACGTTTTCGTATCTATCTGCAATAACTTACAAACGTCTTTCATAAGAGTCTTCTGATCATCCGTATCATATATGGTAAAATTATTCTCATAGCCCAATCTGTCAATATACCTTCTCAGAATCCTTGCACAAGTAGAATGAAATGTACTTACCCAGATACTTTCTGAGCCAAATCCTACGATTTTGTCTACTCTTTCACGCATTTCGTCCGCTGCCTTATTGGTAAATGTAATCGCAAGGATATTCCAGGGATTCACTCCCATCTCATCAATCAAATATGCAATTCTATGCGTCAACACACGTGTCTTTCCGGAGCCTGCTCCGGCCAAAATTAAAAGCGGTCCTTCCGTGTGGAAAACTGCTTCCTTTTGTTCTTTATTCAGGGTGTCATAAATACTCATATCAACTGCCTCTTTTCCTATGTTTCCGTGTCCTTATTATAATATAATTTGTATTTTCTGTCATCTCTAATTAAAAATTTTCAAATATGTATTTTTTTCATAAAAGTCTTGAGAAGTGGTTTCCAATACTTTATAATGGTAATATCGAGGTGATAATATGACATTGGACAAAAACGATTTATTAAACAGCATACTGGCAGGCATTTCAGAAATGGATTATGTAAAATCAACGGATATTCCGAATATTGATCTGTATATGGATCAGGTAACATCTTTCATGGAAAAAGAATTGAGTTCTACAAAGCGATATCCGGAAGATAAAATTCTCACAAAGACTATGATTAACAATTATGCGAAGAACGATTTGCTTCCTCCACCGATTAAGAAAAAATATTCAAAAGAACATCTAATGGTCTTAACGTTAATCTACTATTTTAAAAACCTTTTATCGATTAACGATATTGAGAAATTACTTACTCCTATTACGAAGCAATATTTTCATACAGATAGTACGATTGATATTGCAAGAATCTATGACGAAGTGTGTTCGTTTGACAAGGAACGTACATCCAGCTTGCAAGATGATATCAGAGCCGCATTTGAAAAATCCAAGGAATCTTTTTCTGACGTAGAAGAAAAAGAACAGGAATCCTTACAATTCTTCTCTTTCATCTCTATGCTGAGTATGGATGTCTATATCAAAACTTTAATTATTGAAAAACTGATTGATATGAGATATCCTGCCGAAAAGGCAGAGACGGACAAAACTGAAAACGAAAAGGTGGAAGCCGAAAAACCGGAAAAAAGTGAGAAAAAAGAAAAAAAATAACAGGGCGCCCTGTTATTTTTTTATTTTTGATTCATTCTCTCAAACACCATATCATATCCGTCATTTCCATAATTAAGCGAACGGTTCACACGACTGATTGTTGCAGTGGAAGCCCCTGTCTTCTCTGCGATTTCCAAATATGTTCTCTGTTCCCTGAGCATCTTTGCCACTTCAAAACGTTGCGACATCGACAACAACTCATTAATCGTACACACATCTTCAAAAAAAGTATAACATTCTTCTTTATCTTTCAGACACATAATTGCGTCAAATAGGCCATCGACAGCATCTGTTCTAATAGTTTTTCCCATGACAAATCTCCTTCTTTCGCATTTTATATCTTTTTACAGTTTAACACATTAAAACCTTAAAGTCTAGTCCTAAATCTTTTCGCGATACAAAACACCATGTGTTTAATTGTAAACTTATTTCAAATATTTTGGTTGACAATTGGCAGATGAGATGTTATATCTATATCGTTTAAAGAGGTGATGAAATGACAACGAAGGAAAAATTACTAGAGTTATTTGAGTCAGACAGAGATGTTTATTTGTCGGGCGAAGATATTGCTCAAAAACTGTCTGTCTCCCGAGCCGCTGTTTGGAAAGCTGTCAAGGCCTTGCAAAATGACGGATATTCGATTGATGCAGTAACAAATAAAGGATACTGTCTTTCGGCTCAGACCGATGTATTATCCGCACAAGGGATTACAAAGCGCCTGCGCTCAGAGATAGCAGATATGGAGATTTCTGTGGTGAATACTGTGTCATCCACCAATGTTATGATGCGGGAAAAGGCCAATTCGGGAGCAGCAGCCGGTTATATGGTTCTTGCAAATGAGCAGACCGCCGGTCTCGGAAGAGCAGGCCGCAACTTTTTTTCTCCCAAAGATACCGGCATATACATGAGTCTTCTGTTGCGCCCCAAGAATTACTCGGCAACGCAGGCAGTCCGAATTACCACAATGGCTGCCGTTGCAATGTGCGAGGCAATCGAAGCAGTGTCTGGTAAAAAGGCTGAAATTAAGTGGGTGAATGATATTTTTGTCTGCGGGAAAAAAGTCTGCGGAATTTTAACAGAGGGTTCGTTTAATCTTGAAAACGGTTTGTTGGACTATGCCGTGCTTGGGCTTGGAATCAACATTTATCCGCCAAGGGGTGGCTTCCCGAACGAATTGGCTTCCATTGCCGGGGATGTTCTTGAGGAAAGGCAAAACGATGTCAAGAACAGATTGGTTTCCGAATTTTTAAATAGATTTTACGGTTACTATTCTGCCGTAAATCAAACGGACTATGTGAAGCAATATCGAAATCGAAGTTTCGTAATCGGAAAACAGGTCACTCTGACAACTTCCAATCAATCAAAAAAAGCTGTTGTCACCGGCATAGATGATGAATGCCGTTTATTAGTAAAATATCCTGATGGCACAAAAGACATCTGTGCATCAGGCGAAATCCATATTCAGATGTGAGGTAATGATATGCGAAAAAATAAAACCAAAGATTTATTAATGTGTTCTCTTTTTGCCGCGCTGATAGTTGTA
>CAZRZV010000061.1:0-2811 GCA_964604665.1 uncultured Faecalimonas sp.
TAGAAAAGCCAAATATTTTCAGAAATTTGTTTCCGTATGAAGAAATTCCAAAAATAGCATTTAATAATAGAATTGTACCGCAAAACATGCCAAAGGAGATATGGATTACAGATACCACTTTCCGTGACGGACAACAATCCAGAGCACCGTATTCCACGGAACAGATTGTAACGATTTATGATAAGTTTCATAAGCTTGGCGGTCCAAAGGGTAAGATTCGTCAGTGTGAATTTTTCTTATACAGCAAGAAGGATAGAGACGCCGTCTACAAATGTATGGAGCGCGGATATGAATTTCCGGAAGTAACCAGCTGGATTCGTGCCAGCAAGAAAGATTTCCAATTGGTAAAAGATATCGGTATGAAAGAAACGGGTATTTTAGTAAGCTGTTCTGATTATCATATTTTCTATAAATTAGGATTTACGAGAAAACAGGCATTGGAACATTATTTGGGGATTGTGCGCGATTGTCTGGAAATCGGAGTAAGCCCAAGATGTCATTTGGAAGACATTACACGTGCTGATATCTATGGATTTGTAATTCCGTTTTGTCTGGAATTGATGAAATTGATGGAACAATACAAGATTCCTGTAAAGGTGCGTGTCTGCGATACCATGGGTTATGGAGTCAACTTTCCGGGCGCAGTGATTCCACGTTCTATTCCGGGAATCATTTATGGTCTTATGGTACACGCAGGTGTACCGAGTGAATTAATTGAATTCCATGGACACAACGATTTTTACAAGGCGGTAAATAACTCGACAACCGCATGGCTTTATGGTGCATCCGGAGTAAACTGTTCACTTTTTGGTATTGGCGAACGCACCGGTAATACACCATTGGAAGCAATGATTTTTGAATATGCGCAGCTTCGAGGAACTTTAGATGGAATGGATACGACGGTAATAACAGAACTGGCAGAGTATTACGAAAAAGAAATCGGTTACAGAGTTCCTTCCAGAACACCGTTTGTTGGGAAAAACTTTAATGTAACCAGAGCAGGGATTCATGCAGACGGATTACTGAAAAATGAAGAGATTTACAATATTTTTAATACGGAAAAATTTTTGAACAGACCTGCACTTGTGGCAGTTTCCAATACATCCGGTCTGGCAGGAATTGCACACTGGATGAATGCTTATTATCGTTTAACAGGAGAGCGCGCGGTTGATAAGAATTCACCGGTTGTCAAAAAAGTAAAAGAGTGGGTAGATACAGAGTATGAATCAGGTCGTGTGACGGTAATTACCGATGATGAGTTGGTAAAATTTATTACGGATGTGTGTTACGAACTGCAAATCGTTTTATAATGGGAGAACTAAAATGGAAGAATATCAGGATTCATCCCTTCGCGGAAAAGTATTTCAAAAGATTCGCGACAATATTTTAAAGGGGATATATAAAGAGGGCGAAGAATTACGTGAAATCACGGTTGGAAAAGAACTTGGCGTGAGCCGTACACCGGTTAGAGAAGCGCTTCGTCAATTGGAACTGGAAGGTTTGGTAAAGATTGTACCGAATAAGGGGGCTTACGTTACCGGAATCACAAGGAAAGACGTGAGCGACATTTATGCTATTCGTTCTTTGCTGGAAGGACTTTGTGCGAGATGGGCCACAGAACATATTACGGAAGAACAGATTGACAAGTTGGAGGAAATTATATTATTATCTGAATATCATGTGAATAAGAAAAAAGATTTATCAACTCAGGTTGTGAAGTTTGACAGCGAGTTTCATGAAGTGCTTTATGAAGCATCGCAGAGTCGTATCTTAGACCATGTGTTATCTGATTTTCATAAATATGTACAAATGGCAAGAAAGACATCCGTTACTCATCAGGAGCGTGCGGAAAAGTCAATTGCGGAGCACAAAGAAATTTTACAGGCGATTAAAGATAAGGACGCCGACAGAGCAGAGCGTTTGGCCAATGAACATATCATGAATGTCATTAACAATTTAAGAATGAACGTCGAATAGGGAGGAATTACAAATGGACAAAATTAAAATGACGACTCCGCTTGTGGAGATGGACGGAGATGAGATGACGAGAATCCTTTGGAAAATGATAAAGGATGAATTATTATTGCCATATATTGATTTGAAGACAGAATACTATGACCTTGGATTGGAATGCCGTAATGCGACCAATGACCAGGTTACCATTGATTCCGCAAATGCCACTAAGAAATACGGTGTTGCCGTAAAGTGTGCAACGATTACACCAAATGCGGCTCGTATGAAAGAATATGATTTGAAGGAAATGTGGAAGAGTCCAAACGGAACCATTCGAGCCATGCTTGACGGAACTGTTTTCCGCACACCAATCGTTGTGAAGGGAATTGAGCCATGTGTGAAAAACTGGAAGAAACCAATCACAATTGCAAGACATGCGTATGGAGATGTTTACAAGAATTCGGAAATGATTGTTCCGGGATCTGGAAAAGTGGAATTGGTTTACACGGCAGAGGACGGAACAGAAACAAGAGAATTAGTACATAACTATAAAAGTGCCGGTATTGCACAAGGTATGCACAATTTAGACGATTCTATTGAAAGCTTTGCAAGAAGCTGCTTTAACTATGCATTAGACACAAAACAGGATTTGTGGTTTGCAACAAAGGATACGATTTCTAAAAAATATGATCATACATTTAAGGATATCTTCCAAGAAATCTTTGATGCAGAATACAAAGATGCGTTTGAGAAAGCAGGAATCGAATATTTCTATACATTAATTGATGATGCTGTTGCACGTGTTATGAAAGCAGAAGGCGGATTTATCTGGGCATGTAAAAACTATGACGGAGATGT
>CAZRZV010000061.1:2821-8251 GCA_964604665.1 uncultured Faecalimonas sp.
TGATGAGTGATATGGTTTCATCCGCATTTGGTTCACTTGCCATGATGACTTCTGTATTAGTTTCACCGCAAGGATACTACGAGTACGAGGCAGCTCACGGAACAGTACAGCGCCATTATTATAAATACTTAAAAGGCGAAAAGACATCAACAAACTCAGTGGCTACTATCTTTGCGTGGACAGGTGCACTTCGTAAGCGCGGTGAGTTAGACGGAAATAAGGAACTTATGGAATTTGCTGACAGACTTGAAAAAGCAACCCTTTCCACAATCGAAAACGGTAAGATGACAAAGGACTTGGCACTTATCACAACTATCGAAAATCCAACTGTGCTTAACAGTGAAGAATTTATCAAGGAAATCGCAAAAAGCTTGTAATAATTTTAATTGGGGACGTAGTGAAATTCAATTTCACTACGTCCCCAATTAAGTTTAAAAATAAAATAAAACCTCAATTTTCCTTGGAAAATCGAGGTTTTTACATTTTTGACCCCCGCCCCTTTTCGTTATTCTGCGAGTTCTTCCCATATTACAAATAATTCTTCCAATTTAGTGGCAATTTCAGCCTTTTCCTCGGATAATTCACGACACTTGAGAGAATTGGTATAAACTTCTTCCTGTGTCATAAGCTCGTCAATCTCGGCATCCCGTTCTTCTAAGCCAGCAATGGCGTCTTCGGTTTTCTTCAAATCGTTTTGACGTTTTCTTTCTTTTGCCTGTGCCTCTTTTTGTGCTTTCCAATCAAGCTTGTTATCGGTTTCCTGAGATGAAACGGTATCAGAAGCAGAGCCGGTAAGTGCAGATGTCTCAACAGAAGCATACGCCGCCGTCAATTCTTCTTTCTTTTCCAAATAGTAATCATAGTTACCAATATAATTTACGAAAGTACCATTTACCAAGTCTAGGATTCTTGTTGCGGTCTGATTGATGAAGTAACGGTCATGAGAAACATAGAGTACCGTTCCTGTGTATTCATTTAAAGCCTTTTCCAGAATCTCTTTGGAAGTAATATCTAAATGGTTAGTAGGTTCATCCAAAATCAGAAAATTAGCTTCGGAAAGCATCAGCTTTGCCAAGGAGACGCGACCACGTTCGCCACCGCTTAAATCGCTGATTAGTTTATAAACGTCGTCTCCTGTAAATAAGAAAGCAGCAAGCGTGTTGCGAATCTGGGTATTGTTGAGCGCTGGGTAGTCATCCGAAATTTCATCGAAAATATTTTTATTCATATGAAGCACGTGGTGTTCCTGGTCGTAGTATCCGATTTGCACTTTGGAGCCAAGCCGGAAAGAACCTGCATCAGCAGGAACTACTTCATTCAAAATTTTAAGCAGAGTGGTTTTACCCGTTCCGTTATTTCCGATAATTGCGACATGTTCACCGCGCTTTATTTCAAAGTTTACATTTTCAAATAGTTTCAAATTTCCGTAAGACTTGCTTAAACCTTCCACAGATAAAACATCGTTTCCGCTGACACAAGATGGTTCCAATTCAAAATGTAATTCAGCAGAATCCTCGACAGGCTTTTCAATCCGCTCAATTTTATCCAGTAATTTTTCACGGCTCTCTGCACGTTTAATAGATTTCTCACGATTAAAAGAACGGAGTTTTTCAATTACAGCTTCCTGATGTTTGATTTCCGCCTGTTGATTTATATATTCTTTAATTTTTGCCTCGCGAATCATTTTCTTTTTCTCGGCAAACTGTGAGTAGTTGCCTTGGAAAGAGAGTATTTCACCGTGTTCAATTTCTATGACCTTTGTAACCACGCGATTTAAGAAATAACGGTCGTGAGATACGATGAGCACTGCACCGTCATAATTTAGCAAATAGTTTTCGAGCCAACTGATAGAATTCATATCCAAATGGTTGGTAGGCTCGTCCAACAACAAAATGTCAGGTTTCTTTAACAAGAGTTTGCCAAGTGCTACGCGGGTCTTTTGACCGCCGGAAAGGGTGTCAACCGATTTAGAAAATTCACTTTCTTGGAATCCGAGACCTTTTAAAACACCGACTAATTCACTCTGATAAGCATAACCATTCGCCTTTTCAAAACGTTCCGTCAAAAGATGGTAAGAGAGAAGATGATTTTCCAAACGTTCTCCGTCCAAATGTTTCATTTCCATTTCCATCACGCGAATTTGTTTTTCCATTTCGATAATGTCAGCTTTTGCAGTTTTTATTTCTTCCAAAATAGAATTTTCGCCGGATAACTCCTGATGCTGCGACAAATAGCCAATAGTTTTTCCTTTGGCAACAATGATTTCGCCACTGTCAGTATCAAGTTCTTTCATAATCATTTTCAAAAGCGTGGATTTACCGGCGCCATTCATACCGATGAGCGCTGCTTTTTCGTGTTCTTCAATATGAAATGAGCCTGATTTTACGATAATCTGCTCTCCAAATGCTTTTGAAATATTGTGGCATGCTAAAATCATAAGTACCTCCTGAATTTGGTTTTTAAAGCCATAATCCATTATATCGAAAAACCAATAAAAAACAACTAAAAAATTGACTTTGGAAATGGAATTACTTATAATGAAAATTAGTGTTAGAAATGAAGAGGCGGGTGGAAAAAATTGGAAGAGAGACAAATTTCCCAAGCAGTTATCAGTAGATTACCTCGATATTATCGTTACCTTGGTGATTTGTTGGCAAATGATGTGGAACGTATTTCCTCGAATGAGTTAAGTAAGAGGATGCATGTTACTGCTTCACAAATCAGACAGGATTTGAATAATTTCGGTGGCTTCGGTCAACAGGGCTATGGCTATAATGTCAAACATTTACACACGGAGATTGGCAGGATTTTAGGACTCGATGAAATACACAGTTTTGTGATTATCGGTGCAGGTAATTTGGGCCAGGCACTTGCAAACTATGCATCATTTGAAGATAGCGGATTTAAATTAAAGGGGATTTTTGATATCAATCCGAATTTGAAAGGTGAGACAATTCGCGGGGTTCCGATTCGTATGATGGATGAAATGCAGGCGTTTATCAATGAAAACAATATAGAGATTGCCGTTCTGACAATTCCAAAAGAAAACGCAGGTGAAGTTGCCGAGGTGCTTGCTTGTACAAAAATTAAGGCAGTCTGGAACTTTGCCCACACAGATTTGAATTTGCCGGAGCGGATTATTATTGAAAATGTGCATTTATCGGAAAGTCTGATGCGACTTTCCTATAAGGTTACCCGTTATAATGAAGAACATGGAGAGAAGTAGATGAGATATTTTCCGACAGGCATGCAGATGCGAGATGCCGATATGTTTACAATCAATCAAATAGGGCTGCCATCTATGGTTTTGATGGAGCGTGCGGCACTTCAGGTTGTGGATTGCCTGAAAGATTGCGACTTGTCTAAGATACTGGTAGTCTGCGGTAGTGGTAATAACGGCGGTGATGGATATGCAGTTGCTCGATTGCTATATTTGCAAGGACATGATGTGGAAATCTGTTTTGTGGGAAATGATGCTTTGCGAAGTGAAGAAAATCGTGTGCAAAAGGAGATTGCAGACTATTACAAACTGCCAATGTCAGCACAACTCGCAGATAAGAATTACAGTGTTGTAATTGATGCGATTTTTGGTACAGGATTGAAACGAAAGATTGAAGGACAATATTTTGATACGATTCAGGCGTTGAATCATATGTCAGGATTTAAGGTGTCAATCGATATTCCCTCAGGGGTCAATGATACTGACGGAAGCGTTATGGGGATTGCTTTTGAGGCTGATATGACGGTGGCAATCGCATTTGCGAAACGCGGACTCATTTTCTATCCGGGAGCAGAATTAGCAGGAAAAATTAAAGTTGTAGACATAGGAATTACAGAAGATACACTTTTCGGAGAACATGTGTTGACGTATGGATATGATTTTGATGATTTACGGAATCTTTATCCAAAACGCAAGGCAGATTCCCATAAAGGCTCATTTGGAAAAGTACTTCTGATTGTGGGAAGTACAGGGATGTCCGGCGCCGCCTATTTATGTGCAAAAGCTGTATACGAAGTGGGTGCAGGACTTGTACAGATTTATACTCATGAAGATAATCGTGAAATTTTGCAGAAATTATTACCGGAAGCAATCATTTCCACATATATTGAATATGATGAGACGAAGTTGCAGGCATTACTAAAATGGGCAGATGTGATAGGGATTGGATGTGGTCTTGGTCAATCAATTACATCAATTCAAATGGTAGAGCAAACATTAAAATTATCCATTTGTCCATGTATCGTGGACGCGGATGCTTTGAATATCCTCTCAGAACATATGGATTGGTTGGAAGAATGTAAACAAAAGGTAATTTTAACACCACATATGAAAGAAATGTCAAGGCTGCTGAACTGCCATGTCAGTGAGATTATAGAGGACAGGGTGAACATATTAAGCGCATTTACGAAAAAATATCCTGTGACCTGTGTTTTGAAAGATGCGAGAACTTTGGTTGCAACTGCAAATAGAGAGATGTATCTTAATGTATCAGGAAATTCGGCAATGGCTAAGGCCGGTTCCGGAGATGTGCTTGCCGGCATCATCACGGGGATTGCCGCACAAAATGCAGATACGTACAACGCGGCATGTCTGGGCGTCTATTTGCATGGTCTGGCAGGTGATAGTGCAAGAAACAAAAAAGGAGAATACAGCGTTCTCGCAAGCGATATTGCAGAAAATATCGGAGAAGTGCTGAAACAAATATAAGAGGTGAATAACTTTGAAGACTTATAGTAGAGTTTATGCAAGAATTGATTTAGATGCCATCGCGTACAATATGGAACAGATGAAGCAGAATTTAAAGCCGGAAACCAAAATTATGGCAGTCATTAAAGCCGATGGATATGGACATGGCGCTGTGCCCATTGCGGAAATGCTGGAAACGGTAGATTACATATGGGGGTTTGCGGTTGCAACCTTGGATGAGGCGGTGGTTCTTCGCAGTGAAGGAATCCAGAAACCGATATTGGTCCTTGGATGTGTATTTCCGGACCAATATTTAGCGATGTTACAACATGACATCCGCATGAATGTATATACGGAAGAAATGGCGGAATCCATTTCACGGATGGCGGCAAGAGAAGGTATGACTGCCCATATGCATATTAAGCTGGATACCGGTATGGGAAGACTTGGATTTGATATCAGCAGGGATTCCGTAGAAGCGATTGCCAGAATCAGTAAAATGAAAAATGTAACTATGGAAGGCATTTTTACACATTTTGCCAAAGCAGATGAAACTGACAAGACATTTACCATGAAGCAAATGAAAGATTTTGTTTGGATGATAAATGAATTGAAAGAAAGAGATGTGACTTATCAATATGAACATTGTGCAAACAGCGCGGCGATTATTGAAGTATAAGAGTCAAATTTCGAATTAGTAAGATCAGGAATATCTGTATATGGACTTTATCCTTCCGAAGAAG
>CAZRZV010000062.1:0-2789 GCA_964604665.1 uncultured Faecalimonas sp.
AAGAGCAGTGCAGGTGATTCAACAATCCTATATACTTACACATTAGTTGATAAGAAGTGAAGCAAACAAAAGAATTGAACTTATAAATGTATATCATGTAAAAGTACGAAGTAAGAGGAGATTGGGAAATGCAATTAGCTTTTATTACGGCGCTGGGTGTGGGCGGCGCTACCATTATCGGTGTATTAATCGGATTTTTGTTTGAGAAAATTCCGCACAAATTTAATGATTCGATTTTAGGATTTTCCGCAGGAATTATGCTTGCTGCCGCCATACTTGGTTTAATTATGCCATCTTTGGAAGAAGGGAACATACTTATTACCGCTCTTGGCATCTTAGTTGGCGCTGTCTTTTTGAATCTGGCGGATAAAATCACACCTCATTTGCACAATATTACGGGCGTAAACGAAGAACCACATTCGGAGAGGCAGGAACATTTACATAAAGTGATGCTGTTTGTGCTGGCAATTGCAATCCATAATCTGCCGGAAGGGATTGCTGCGGGTGTTGGTTTTGGAAGTGAAAATATCGGAAATGCCATTACGGTTGCCATAGGGATTGCACTTCAAAACATTCCGGAAGGTATGATTGTTGTATCGCCGCTCATTATGGCCGGTGTGAAAAAAGGAAGAGTGTTTGCAATTGCATCAATGACAGGACTCATAGAAATTTTTGGAACCATGCTTGGATTCTTTGCCGTGTCATTTGCTACGGCGATTTTACCATTTGCCTTAGCATTTGCAGGTGGAACCATGCTTTATGTAATCAGCGATGAAATGATACCGGAAACACACAGTCATGGGTATGAGAGAATGGCAACTTATTCTTTAATATTTGGATTTATTACGATGCTGGTGATTGATTATTTGATATAGAGTGACGGGCATATGAAGATTACATTAATTACTGTAGGCAAAATAAAAGAGAAATATCTAAAAGATGCGATTGATGAATATTCGAAGCGTTTGAGTAAATATTGTAAGCTGGAGATTGTCGAGGTGGCTGATGAAAAAACGCCGGACAATGCAAGTGAAATAACAGAAAATGCAATCCGCGCGAAAGAGGCCGAACGCATCTTAAAATACATCAAAGATGATGCGTATGTAATTACGTTGGAGATTGGTGGAAAACAATTGACTTCGGAAGAATTGTCTGAGAAAATTGATAAACTCGGAGTACAGGGAACCAGTCATATTATGTTTGTAATTGGCGGTTCCATCGGTCTTGGGACAGAGGTACTTAGTCGTTCGGATTATGCACTCAGTTTCTCAAAAATGACATTTCCACATCAACTTATGAGAGTGATATTACTGGAGCAGATTTATAGAAGTTATAGGATTATTCATGGGGAACCATATCATAAATAATCAAAAGATTAAGATGTTTACAATTTCACATGGAATGTGTTAACATTTAGTTACGTTTTAAGAAAGTTGTAGAAACTTGTCGAAAAATGATTTCTTGAACGAAAAAATACATAATGAACTTGGAGGAATTTTGTATGGGAATTTTTGATGGTGTTATCCAAAAAGCAAAAGACACAACCGATAATTTAAAATTAAGCAGTATGATTTCTGACGAAGAGAAAAAGATAAATCAATTGTCGTTAGAAATCGGACAACTCTATTTTCAATTACATGCTGATTCATGCGAACCGCCGTTTGAAATCAGAATCAATGCAATCAAGGACGCAAAGGCTAAAATTGCGCAATATTCTGAAGAAATCAAGCGTTTAAAAGGCGTTACAAATTGTCCGCAGTGTGGCGCCCAGTTGCCATATGACACTGCTTTTTGCAGTGCATGCGGTCATAAGATGGAACAAAAGCCACCTGTACAGACTGTAAACAGTAATCAGATTATATGTACCAAATGCGGAGCAGTGTTGCCGGAAAACGCAATGTTCTGTACAAATTGCGGTGCGAAAGTAGAGACGGTAAAACCTACAGAACCGGATACGCCGATTGCTTCGGAAGAAGCGGAAGGTGTAAATTAATGACTGATTAAATTATGACTCCGAACTTGGTAAAATAAATCAAAATTGGGATTTTCAAAATGTGCTTGTTCGTTTATAATGGACGTATAAGCACATTTTTTGTAAAACGTTAAAAAAGTACGAAGGAGAGGAATAGTATGAAAAAATTTTTAGACGAGTTTAAAACATTTATCAACAGAGGAAATGTAATTGACATGGCAGTCGGTGTTATCATCGGTGCAGCGTTTAAAGCAATTGTAGATTCGTTGGTTGGGGACATTATCAACCCTCTGTTAGGAAGTATCGGTGGTTTAGATTTTACTGAATATACATTAAATATTAATGGAGCCACATTATGCTATGGTAAATTTATTACGGCAATTATCAATTTCCTGATTATGGCATTCGTTATCTTCATGCTGGTAAAAACAATTAATAAATTTAATGACAAGATGCACAAAAAGTCTGATGAGACACCGGCTGCGCCTACTACAAAGCAGTGTCCGTATTGTAAATCTGAGATTGCAATTGACGCAACAAAGTGTCCACATTGTACATCTGACGTAGAATAATATATAAATATGAGAAGGACTAACCGGGGTTAGTCCTTTTTAAGAGAGTAGAGATATGTCAAAAGAATTAGAAGCATATTATAATAAATTTTGTGAGGAAAAAAGGCTGACCAGAAAGCATGGGCAAATAGAATATATTACTTCTATGAAGTACATTCATAAATATCTGGAACAAATGTCAAAGTCTGCAAAGATTTTGGACATTGGTGCAGGTACCGGGAGATATTCCGTTGCGCTTGCCGAGG
>CAZRZV010000062.1:2799-7973 GCA_964604665.1 uncultured Faecalimonas sp.
TGACGTGACGGCAGTGGAACTGGTAAAATATAATCTCGGCATTTTAAAGCAGAAGGGAAGCAGTGTTAAGGCATACCATGGGACTGCGTTGAACTTAAGACGCTTTGAAAATGACAGTTTTGATATGACTTTGTTGTTTGGTCCGATGTATCATCTTTATACGTTTGAGGACAAAATAAAAGCCTTAAATGAAGCAAAGCGTGTCACAAAACAGGGCGGTATGATATTGGTTGCATACTGTATGAATGAATATAGCATTTTAACGCACGGATTTAGAGATAATTTCATCAAAGAAAGTATCGGGCATGGCAAGGTATCCGAAGAATTTCACACCCTGTCTTCCCCGGAAGATTTGTATGATTATGTGAGATTGGAAGATATTGAATCTTATAACAGAGCATGTGGGTTAGAACGGATACAGATTGTTTCCGCAGATGGCCCTGCCAACTATATGAGACCGATTTTAAATGCCATGGATGATGAAACATATGAATTATTCATTCAGTATCATTTATCTACCTGTGAACGAGCCGACCTGATAGGTGCAAGTGCACATACACTTGATATTTTACAAAAGGGATTTAATACATGAAAAGAGAAGTAGATTTAAACGAAATTTCAGACGGGAATTTGTACGGAGCAAACGATATGGTAAAGGCAGACTGTGGCGATTGCAAAGGCTGCTTTTCTTGCTGTGAGGGCATGGGTGAATCAATCGTTCTGGACCCTTACGATATTTATCGATTGACAAAAGGATTAAACGTGTCTTTCGAAGCCTTATTGGAAGACAAAATTGAATTGAATGTATTTGACGGTATGATTTTACCAAATTTAAAAATGTCAGATGAAAGAGAAGCGTGTGCATTTTTAAACAATGAAGGGCGTTGCAGTATTCACAAAATCCGTCCGGGGATTTGTCGTTTGTTTCCACTTGGCAGAATCTATGAAAACGGTGGTTTCCAATATTTTTTGCAGATTCATGAGTGTAAAAATCAAAATCGTACCAAAGTGAAAGTAAAGAAGTGGATTGATATCCCGAATTTAAAACAAAATGATGCTTTTATTCTTGCATGGCATGATTTTGTGACAGATATCCAGACAAAAATGATGCAGGTTGCAGACGATGATTTGTTTAAGAAAGTCAACATGTTTTTATTACAACAGTTTTATATAGAACGTTATGATGATGAAGATTTTTATAAACAATTTGAGGAACATCTGACAAAAGCAAAACAGGTTGTGGAACTGTTACTAAACAAAAAGTAGAACTGCGAAAAGATTACGAAAAGACGGTACAGGTGTTATTGGAAAGATGATAAAGGATTATATTGCATTTGATTTAGAAACGACGGGACTTTCTGTGGAGACCGATGAAATTATTGAAATAGGCGCATTAAAAGTTAAAAATGGAAAAGTAACAGAGCGTTTCATGGAATTTGTAAAACCCAAGAAACCGATTTCAGGGGTCATTACAGGGATTACAGGAATTACGAATGAAATGGTAAAAAATGCGAGAGACACGCAGGAGATTATAAGAGATTTCGTCAATTTTTGTGAAAATCTGACGTTAATCGGACATAATATTATGTTTGACTATAAGTTCACAAAGAAATATGCAAATGCATACGGATTTTCGTTTGAGAAAAAAGGCATGGACACTTTAAAAATTGCCAGAAAGGTGCATAAAGACCTTCCAACAAGAAGTCTTGGGGTACTGTGTGAGTACTATCAGATTATCAATCAGTCTGCTCACAGGGCATATCACGATGCCCTTGCAACTGCAAAATTGTATCAATGTATGGCACATTTTTATGAAGCGGAGAATCCTGAACTTTTTATCCCTGCACAATTAATGTATAAGGAAAAGAAAGTACAACCGATGACTGAAAAACAAAAGAAGTTCTTACTTGCACTTTGCATTCATCATAACCTGGAGATAAAAGAGAATTTGGAGACTATGACGCGCAGTGAAGCCTCCAAACTCATTGATTCCATTATTTCAACTTATGGTAAAGGAGCAAATAACCATGAATATGTATGATTTGATTCTAAAGAAAAAACGTGGTAAGGAACTTACGGAAGAAGAAATCCGGTACATGATTATAAATTATACCAACGGAAATATTCCCGATTATCAGATGTCTGCCATGATGATGGCTATCTGTTTTCAAGGGATGACGCCGGAAGAAACCAAAAATCTTACCCTCGCCATGGCCGAAAGCGGTGACATATTGGACTTGTCCGCAATCAAGGGAGTCAAGGTAGATAAACACAGCACAGGTGGCGTGGGAGATAAGACATCGCTGGTACTGGGTCCCATGGTTGCCGCTCTGGGCGTTGCCGTTGCGAAAATGTCCGGGCGAGGTCTTGGACACACAGGCGGAACAATTGACAAATTAGAAAGTTTCACAGGATTTCATACCAGCCTCACCAATGAACAATTCATTCACAACGTAAATGAGATTCATATGGCAATTGTCGGGCAGACTGCGAATTTGGCTCCTGCCGACAAGAAACTATATGCTCTTCGCGATGTGACGGCAACAGTAGACCAGTTATCGCTGATTGCAAGCAGTATTATGAGCAAAAAAATAGCTTCGGGGGCAGATGCAATTGTTTTGGATGTAAAAATCGGAGATGGTGCATTCATGAAGACTTTGGAAGATGCAACAGCCCTTGCCGAGGCAATGGTTTCTATCGGAACTCTTGCCGGAAAAAATACGACAGCTATTATTTCGGAAATGGACCAGCCTCTTGGAAATGCTGTTGGTAACGCACTGGAAGTAAAGGAAGCCATTGAAACTTTAAATGGTAACGGGCCTTCTGATTTAGTAGAATTAGTATTGACACTCGGCTCGCACATGGTGCTTGCTGCAAAAAAAGCGAGTTCATTAGAAGATGCAAGAAAAAAACTTGCTGCGACCCTGAAAGACGGAAGTGCATTCGAGACATTTAAACAGTTTATCATTGCACAGGGCGGCACGCAGGAGGAAGTAATGCATCCGGAAAAATTACCTGTTGCAAAATATATTGAGACAGTATGTTCTATTCAGGAAGGATATGTGTCTAAGATTCAGACGGAAGAAATTGGTCGCATTTCATTGCTGCTAGGTGGTGGAAGAGAGACAAAGGAAAGTGAAATTGATTTGGCAGTCGGCTTGATTTTACACAAAAAGTGCGGAGATTTTGTGAAAAAAGGGGACGTACTTGCTGAAATTCATGCCAATGATTTGCAAAAATCAGCAATCGCAAAAGAAAGACTGCGAAAGGCATATACATTTTCACAAGAACAAATCCAAAAGCAGCCAGTCATCAAGAAGATTGTACAATAACACGGAAAGCAGGTTATATCCCTGCTTTCTTTTTCATATACTGAATAAATTACATTTTCAGTGTGATTCTATGAATAAAACTTCACTTAAATCTCGTATTTCTGATGTAACCAACATTCCAAAAGATGTCATTCTCGGTGTGCCTTTAGTTCAACTTGTTGGGCAGGAAGAATTCTACATAGAAAACTATCGGGGTATTCTGGAATATACAAACACATTCATTCGTATTCAAACTAAAATCGGACAGATTCATATATGTGGCAAAGAATTGGAGATTATCTACTATACAAATGACGAAATGAAAGTCATTGGTCGAATCGAAAGTCTGACATATCATCAGGGAGGATAGTTGTGGCAAATCAGGTGACAAACAAATTAAAAGGATATTTAAGAATTAAAATTTTAGGATATTCTCCGGAACGTTTTCTTAATTTATGCAAACACCGGAATATAGAAATATGGGGATTGGAAGCCAAAAAAGATGCTTACGAAATGTACATTACGGTAAAAGACTTTCGTGAATTAAAACCGATTCTTAGAAAAACGAGGACTCGCATTATCATTTTAGAACGATATGGAGTTCCTTTTTTCTTTCACAAATATCGAAAACGGAAAGTCTTTTTCATGGGTGCTTTGCTATGTGTCTTTATCATTTTCTTTCTTTCCCGTTTTATATGGAAAATTGATATTCGAGGAAATCTAAGTATTACGGATCAAGTCATATTGGAATATCTGGAAAGCGAGAAAGTATATCATGGGATGAAAATCCGTGCCGTAAAGTGTGAAGAAATTGCAACAAACATAAGAAAGCAATTCAATGATATCACATGGGTGTCTGCCTCCTTAGAAGGTTGTAAGTTAATTATATCAGTACAGGAAAATACAGATACGATTCAGGCGAATCAGGAAACCAAAGCTGCCAGTGATATTGTTTCGGACGTAGACGGATATATTACGGAAATTGTTACGCGAAATGGTGTACCGAATGTAAAAAGCGGGGATGCGGTAAAAAAGGGAGATATATTGGTGTCCGGTACGGTTCCTGTGATGAATGATGCAGGTGAGGTTGTCCGTGAAGACTACAGGACTGCGGATGCAGACATCATAGCAGAAGTAGTCATTCCATATGATGATTTTTGTGAAACCAACTATGAGAAAAAGGAATATCTGAAAAAGAAGCGCTCACAGTTATCATTTGATTGTTTCGGATATCATTTTGCATTGGGTCCGGGAGATTATAAAAATCAAAAACAAGAGACTTCTTCCAAGACTGTACAACTAAAAATAAATGAATCTTTTTATCTTCCGATTTCTTATGGAACGATGCAGCGAAAGGCGTACAAATTAGTGAAGAGCTCGCGTTCGGAAGAAGAAATGAAACATATTTTAAATCATAATTTGGAGAGATACTGTAAAGACTTAGAAAAGAGCGGTGCCGTCATTCTAAAAAAAGATATACAAATTTCCAAAGGGACGGATGGCGTTTACGCCAAAGGAACCATAAAAGTACAACAATCAATTGGCAAATCTGTTGATTTATCCCCTCCGCCTATGGTAGAATAAAAAGGATTATGAGATTAGAAAGGAAATACACATGAGTATTCTGGAAGAAGTATTGGAAATACCTGCATCACATGAAAGTAATGTCTTTGGACAATTTGATGCATTTGCGAAAAAAATAGAACGTACATTGCAAGTCACTTTAATTGCAAGAGACGGCGATGTAAAGATTTTAGGAGAAGCAAAGCGGGTAGAACAGGCAAAACGTGTCTTAGAACAATTGATTGCCTTGTCAAAACGCGGAAATGCTATTTCGGAAAAAATTGTGGATTATGCTATCTC
>CAZRZV010000063.1:0-7571 GCA_964604665.1 uncultured Faecalimonas sp.
CCATATCCCGGAGCCTTTACAGCTACTACATAGAATGTTCCGCGCAGCTTATTTACAATTAAGGTCGTAAGTGCTTCGCCTTCAATATCCTCTGCTACAATCAATAATCTCGCACCTGACTGTACAACTTGTTCCAATATAGGAAGCAAATCCTGAATATTGGAAATCTTCTTATCTGTAATCAGGATATATGGATTTTCCAAAACAGCTTCCATCTTTTCCATGTCTGTTGCCATGTATGCTGAAATATATCCACGGTCAAACTGCATACCTTCTACCAAATCTAATTCTGTCTTCATGGTCTTAGATTCTTCGATTGTAATAACGCCGTCATTGGATACTTTTTCCATTGCATCTGCAACCATTGCACCAACCTCTGCATCACCTGCTGAAATTGCCGCAACACTTGCGATACTTTCTTTGCTGTCAATCTTTCTGCTCATTGCCGCAACTGCTTCCACCGCTACATCTGTGGCTTTCTTCATACCTTTACGAAGAACGATTGGATTTGCTCCTGCTGCAAGGTTCTTCATACCTTCATTTACCATAGCCTGTGCCAAAACAGTCGCAGTCGTTGTACCATCACCTGCAACATCATTTGTCTTGGCAGCTACTTCTCTGATAAGCTGCGCACCCATATTTTCAAATGCATCTTCCAATTCAATCTCTTTTGCGATTGTAACACCATCATTTGTAATAAGCGGTGCTCCGAAAGATTTATCGAGTACAACATTTCTTCCCTTTGGTCCGATTGTTACTCGAACTGTATCTGCCAGTTTATTTACACCGGCCTCTAATGCTTTTCTAGCCTCTGCTCCATATTTAATTTCTTTTGCCATAATAAATCTGCCTCCCAACTATTGAATAATTGCTAAAATATCATTTTGTCTTACCACAAGATATTCTTCTCCGTCTAATTCTACTTCTGTTCCTGAGTATTTTGAATAAATTACCTTATCTCCGACAGAAACAAGCATTGTAACTTCTTTTCCGTCTACAACGCCTCCCGGACCTACTGCTACCACTTCAGCCTGTTGTGGTTTTTCTTTTGTTTGCCCAGGTAATACAATTCCTGATTTTGTTGTCTCTTCTGCAATCATTTGTCTCAAAACAACTCTGTCTCCCAATGGTACTAATTTCATATGAAAGCCTCCTTATATATAATATAATTATTATCTTTCGTCGAATTAGCACTCTTTTAACTCGAGTGCTAACAGCGATAGTATTAAAATAGCACTATGCCTCTTGTTTGTCAACCGAGTTTAGAGTTATTTTATAAAATCCATTTTTTATTTCGAACTTTATAATATTTCCATATTCATTTTGAAATCTTTCTTTCACTCTTCCCGTACATAGAATTTCATTCTCTTTTCCCAATACACTGCATTCGTACAGAACATCCAAAGATATAATCGGCAGAAAATCATTTTCCAACACCAGATAGATACACTCCAAGTTCTCATCATACCGCAACACTTTACAAAGATATGGTTTTTCATCCATTACCATGTCTGTCCGAAGAGCCTTTTGCATTTTCAAAATTACTCTGTCCCCTGATTTCATATGTTTCTCCTCATTTTAAAACGAAAGGGCATCAGAAATCTGAGCCCCTTCTTTTTTATTTTACTTTGTTCTTTTTAATTTCTTCCAATTGTTCAAAAATATAATCATTCACAATCTTGATATACGTACCTTTCATTCCTGATGAACGGGACTCTATCACTCCTGCACTTTCAAACTTGCGAAGTGCATTTACGATTACGGAGCGGGTAATTCCTACACGGTCAGCAATTTTACTTGCAACCAGAATCCCTTCTGTATTGTCAAGTTCTTCAAAAATATGAATCATTGCCTCTAACTCCGAATAAGACAGTGTACTGATTGCAGATTGTACAATCTGTTCTTTACGAATCTCTTCCGCATTTTCTTCATTGACAGAACGAAGCATTTCCAGCCCTACTACCGTAGTGGCATATTCACTCAAAATAATATCGTCTATATCATATGGAAATTCACTTTTGTAAATAAACAGCGTTCCAAGACGTTCACCTGCAATAATAATCGGCGTTACAATTGCCTGATAGTTTTTCGCTATATCCGGAGAAAATCCAAGTGTTTCCAAATTCACATTTTCTTTAGTAGATAAGACGCTAAGTAATCTTTCATTTAACATGGTGTCAATCAATATTCCGACCTTATTCACAAGCAGTTCATCAATCAACTCTACTCCTTGACATTGTTTTGCCCCCAGCACTTTTCCTTTTTTGCTGATGACAAGTACGTTAGACTTTAAAATTTCAGTAAGTACGTCACAAATGTCATTGAAAACTACTTTACTGGAATTATTGTTGTGCAATAATCGATTAATCTTCCTTGTCTTATCTAATAATTGTACACTCATTACCTTTCTCCTATCATATGAATCCGCACTGTAAACTATTTGTAAACATGGCAACAATTTAAAAAAATCGCATTCACAGTTGTATGTTATCATACAATTTAGTGCTTTTCAACTTTTTTACTGAATTTTTGGCTAATTTTGTGACTTTTTAATGTCTTCTGTATAACCGCATTCTCCATTCATGCAAAGCAACTTATGCCCTTTTTCTACCATATAGTGTCCACACTTTGGACATTCCTTTTCGGACGGTTTCTGCCAAGACATGAATTCACAAGTCGGTGCATCTTCACAGCCATAATATTTTCTTCCTTTTTTCGTCTTACGAAGAACAACGTCTTTTCCGCAAATCGGACATGGTACGCCTATCCTTTCCAAATATGGCTTCGTATTTCTGCATTCCGGAAATCCCGGACATGCCAAAAATTTGCCGTGAGGACCGTATTTGATCACCATATTGCGTCCGCATTCTTCACAGACTACATCTGTCACTTCGTCTGCAATCTTAACCTTTTCCTGTTCCTGTTCTGCTATTTTAACAGCTTCTTCCAAATCCGGATAAAAATTACTGATGACAGACTTCCACTCCACTTTTCCTGCTGCAACCATATCCAAAAGGCCTTCCATATTCGCTGTAAATGTCACATCAACAATACTTGGGAACGATTGTTTCATAATATTGTTTACTGCTTCCCCGATTTCTGTAATATATAAATTCTTATTTTCTTTTGCAACATAGCGTCTTGCAATAATCGTTGAGATGGTCGGTGCATAAGTACTTGGACGTCCGATTCCTAATTCTTCCAACGCCTTTACCAATGTCGCCTCCGTATAATGTGCCGGTGGCTGTGTAAAGTGTTGTTCCGGCACAAAATCTTTTCTTGTCAATTTTGAATTCTCATCAATACTTCTTACAAGTACGTTGTTTTCTTCTTTTTCCTCTTCTGATTCTGTGTAAACAGCCCGGAAACCTTCAAATTTTACCTTAGCGGCAGATACTGTAAAGCGATAATCACCTGCTGCAATTTTAATGGATGTCGTCTCATATTTTGCAGGATTCATTCTGCTTGCCACAAATCTCTTCCATATCAACTGATATAAACGCAGCTGGTCTCTGGTAAGAGAATCTTTCATCATGGCAGGTGTTCTTGTGATGTCAGTCGGACGAATTGCTTCATGTGCATCCTGAATCTTTTTATTTTCATCTGCTTTTTTGCCTGCTTTTGCAACAAACTCTTTCCCATATATATCTGCAATATATGCTCTCGCACTCGCGTCTGCCTCCGCAGAGATTCGAGTGGAATCTGTACGCAAATAAGTGATAATACCTACTGTTCCGCTGCCTTTGACGTCGATACCCTCATACAGTTGTTGTGCAATACGCATGGTTTTTTGCGTTGCAAAATTCAATACTTTCGAAGCTTCCTGCTGCAACGTACTGGTCGTAAACGGAAGCGGCGCCTGTTTGGTCCGTTCCCCTTTTTTCACTTCTGTTACCTTAAACTGTTCATCTTTTAATGCTTCTAAAATCTGCTCCATTTCTTTCTTAGAGCGGATGGTTAATTTCTTTTTCTCTGTTCCGTAAAATTTGGCAGTCAGTGATTTCTTTTCACCCTCTACGCTCAGTTTTGCATCTAACGTCCAATATTCTTCCGGAATAAAAGCATTAATCTCTTCTTCACGATCCGCGATAATACGAAGTGCAACCGATTGCACTCTGCCTGCGCTTAATCCTCTTTTTACCTTTACCCACAGGAGCGGGCTGATTTTGTATCCTACAATACGATCCAACGCACGGCGCGCCTGCTGGGCATCTACCAAATCCATATCGATTTCCCTCGCCTGTTTGATAGACTCTTTGACCGCATTCTTTGTAATTTCATTAAAGCTGATTCGATATACTTTGTTGTCTTCTAACTTGAGTGCGAAGTACAAATGCCACGCAATCGCCTCTCCTTCACGGTCAGGGTCAGTTGCAAGATAAATCTTATCTGCTTTTTTCACTTCTTTTCTGAGGGCAGCCAAAACATCCCCTTTTCCTCTAATCGTAATATATTTCGGTTCGAAATCATGCTCCACATCGATTCCCAGAGAACTTTTCGGCAAGTCACGCACATGTCCGTTAGACGCCATGACTTCATAATTTGCCCCCAAAAATTTTTTAATCGTCTTGACCTTTGCGGGAGATTCTACAATTACCAGATAGCGTGCCATATATAGCCACCTCCAAAACAGTTTTTTTATTTTACTTTTACATAATAATTTTTTGATGTTTCCCGAATGTATCCTTTCAATTCCATGCCAATTAGCACATCCAATAATTTCGGAACGGTCATTTGTATCTCTTCCAAAATCTCATTGATACTCTTCGGTTGGAAACGCAAACAACTATACACCAAATTTTCTTCACTTTCAAGCAATATTTTATTCTCTATTTTTTCTTTGTGAAATATTCCCAATTCTTCCACAAGTTCTTTGGGAGATAATAAGATACCCGCGCCTTGCTTAATCAGATTGTGACAGCCTTTGCTCAGGTTACTGCTTGCCGGACCGGGAAGTGCATAGACATCTTTTCCCTGCTCCAATGCCATATCCGCCGTAATCAATGAACCGCTGTGTTCTTTTGACTCGATTACGAGTACAATATCTGAAAGTCCGCTGATGATGCGGTTTCTTGCAGGAAAGAATTGAGCAAGTGGCTGCGTCCCAATCGGTTGTTCGGAAATAATCCCACCTTTTACCTGAAGTTCCTGATAGAGGGCATAATGTTCTCTGGGATAACATACATCCACACCACTTCCTAAGACCGCATAAGAATTTCCGCCTGCTGCCAATGCACTTTTCTGACTCACACCGTCAATCCCCCTTGCCATACCGCTGATAATCTGTACACCTGCATCCACCAACGTTTCCGTATACTGTCTTGCCATCACTTCACCATAGGTACTGCATTCACGTGCACCGACAATTGCTGCCGACAGTCGGTCCTCTTCAGGTAGTTTCCCTTTTACGTATAACGCGTATGGCGGTGCAGAAATATTGCGAAGCCGCAACGGATATTCCTTATCCAAAAGAGTAACAAAATTCACGTTTTGATTCTTCAATTTTTCATATTCCGCCTCTAATTTCCATTCTTTCACGCTTCGCAGGATTTTATGACGAATTTCTTCCGAAATTTCCATCTTCTTTAAACGCTTTTCTTCTATATTATATAGCTCTTCTGCCGATTTCATCTGTCTTCGGATGTCTTCTTTCTTTTTAGCAGAAATCCCTTTTATATTTGCAAACCAATACTCATATTTCATATTTCCTTCCTCCAATATTTTTCGTCCACGGTTCTGTAACTAAGCGCTTCTTTTAAATGAATCAATTCTATTTCTTCTTTGTCATCCAAATCTGCAATTGTTCGCGCCACGCTCAAAATCTTATAATAAGTTCTGGCTGTCAATTCCATTTTGTCGAATGCCTGACGCATCATTTTTTCCTGCGCATCCCCCAGCCGGCAATAATGTGCCATATCCTTTGCCGTCAACTGGGAATTTGTAGAAATGCCCAAGTCTTCATACCTTTTTCTTTGAAGTTTTCTCGCCTTGCACACGCGCTCTCTGATTTTTGCCGAACACTCTTCTTCCGGAGTACCTTGCAAATCTTCATAATTCACTTTTTCCACTTCCACACAAATATCAATACGGTCTAAAAGCGGCTGGCTGATTTTCCTCAGATAATTGCGAATCTGAGTAGTGGTACAAGTACATTTATTCAAATTCGGATAGTTTCCACATGGACACGGGTTCATGGCTGCCACCAATATAAATTCTGCCGGGAACTCATACTCGCCCAGTTCTCGCTGAATCCTAATCCGATGTTCCTCTAACGGCAGTCTTAACTGTTCTAATACCGACTTTTGAAATTCTACAATCTCGTCCAAAAACAATACACCCTTGTGTGCCATACTGATTTCTCCCGGTCTCGGATAGTGCCCGCCACCAATGAGTGCGGTTTTTGTGATTCCGTGATGCACCTCCCGAAATGGGCGCATCTGTATCAGTGGTCTGTCTTTGTCCAATTCACCTACAACGCTGTAGAGCGTGGTTAGTTCCATACTTTCCTCACGGGAAAGCGGAGGTAAAATGGTTGGTATACGTTTTGCAATCATGCTTTTCCCTGTACCGGGCGGGCCAATCATCAACATGTTATGATTCCCTGCCACGGCGATTTCTACTGCACGTTTTGCAAGATACTGTCCACGGACATCGCTGTAATCCAAATCATACGTGTTCTGCCTTTGCATTCTTTTCCCCCGTGCTGTGGTTACCGTTGGTTTATACTCTCCTCTCAGAAAACAGCAGACTTCGTCAAGTGTTTTGACTCCTATCACCTGTATTCCTCCCACTAATTCACCCTCCTCCTGATTGTCTTTTGGAACAATACATATCTTACATCCTATCTTTTTCGCTTCCATCACAATCGGAAGCACTCCCTGTACCTGTTTCACCCTGCCATCAAGGCTCAATTCCCCGAGCATCAATATCTCTTCCATATCACTAAGATGAACCTCACCAAGCGATGCAAGGACAGACACGGCAATCGGCAAATCAAACATCGTTCCCCTCTTTCGTATATGCGCCGGAGAAAGATTAATCACAATCTTTTTGGGCGGCAGTATCATGCCGGAATTTCGAATGGCAGTCCGAACTCTCTCTCCCGCTTCCTTCACTTCTGAAGATAAATAGCCCACCATAGAAAACATAGGAAGGCCATTGCTTGTATCTGCTTCCACATAAATAAATTCGACATGGAGGCCTTTTAGTGTCGCAGATAAAACTGTACTAAACAATAAGTACGCACTCCTTTCTTTATGAAATTTTACTCATCAGTTTGAATTCCTTGGCGAACATGCCTTGATATTCAGATGCACCTATGTGCAATTGCGATACTTGAATGATTTGAGAAAGTCATATCGCGTTTGATGTAAAAATATATTAACACGCATTGCGTGAATATACAAGCAGAACCGGAAAAGAGCCATATACTTTTTGACCTGCTGTTTCATTTCCCCCAAAACATAAAAGTGGAAAAGCACAAACTTCCACTTTCAAACATACAATGATATTAAATCCGCTATGAGGTGTTTTACTTGAAAACATTCCTACCGCCACTCTCAGCAGAGGAA
>CAZRZV010000064.1:0-7519 GCA_964604665.1 uncultured Faecalimonas sp.
TCGCCTCCACCGGACGTTATCCGGCATCCTGCCCTGTGAAGCCCGGACTTTCCTCTCCTGCGGCCTTTCGGCACTTGCAGCAGCGACCGTCTGTCTTACTTCAAATCTTTGTGATTTTAGCATCTTTTGATTCATTTGTAAAGTGACTAATTCTCACCCACAACGTCATCTATCAGATTGTCTCCATCCGCTGCCGATGTCGCTAAATAGTCACATCTTTCGTTCTGCTCATGGCCATCGTGTCCTTTGACCCAAATAAATGTAACCTGATGTGGTTCCTTTGCTTTCAGCAAACGTTTCCACAAGTCAACATTCTTTACAGGTTCATTTTTACCACGCTTCCAGCCTTTCATTAACCAGCCGTCAATCCAATGTTGATTAAATGCATCTACAACATATTTGGAATCCGAATAAAGTTCTACCTCACATGGTCTGTTTAAAGCTTCCAGCCCAACAATTGCAGCCATGAGTTCCATGCGATTGTTCGTCGTCTTTTGATATCCACAAGAAAATTCTCTGGTATGAAGTTTTCCTTTTGTGTCAATATATTCCAGAACAGTTCCATAGCCGCCCGGACCATCTGGGTTCCCCCTTGCCGCCCCGTCTGTAAATATTTTTACCTGCATACTAAATCGGTCTCCCATTACATTTTCATAATAGATTTTCTTACCAAGGTTTGAAATTCTAATGCTTTACGATTGGCAGTCTCCTGCACTTCTTCATGATTGAGCGGGCTTTTAGAAATACCGCAAGCCATGTTTGTAATACATGAGATACCACAAATCTTCATCCCCATATGATTTGCGGCTATCGCCTCGCAGGCCGTACTCATTCCGACTGCATCCGCGCCCAACAAAGAGGCCATTCTCACTTCTGCAGGGCTTTCATAATTCGGTCCCGTAAATTGTAAGTAAACGCCTTCCTGAAGCGCAATATGTTCCTTGCTTGCAGCCTCTCTGATATGATTTTGTAAATCTTTGTTATAAATTTCACTCATATCAGGAAATCTCGGTCCAAGTTCTTCCATATTGGCGCCGATAAGCGGTGAAGGTACAAACGATGAAATCTGGTCTGTAATCAACATGAAATCACCTGCCGAAAAATTCCGGTTGACTCCGCCCGAAGCATTGGTCAGAAACAAAATCTCGGCTCCCAAAAGCCTCATCAGGCGAATCGGCAATACTACATCCTGCATGGAATATCCCTCATAGTAATGTACGCGGCCTTTCATAAGAACAACCGGCACTTTACCGATATAGCCAAAGATAAAGCGTCCGTCATGACCTGCTACCGTAGACACAGGGAATCCCTCTATCACACTATAAGAAATCTCTGCTACCGTATCCACTGTCTTGGCAAAATCTCCAAGACCGGAACCAAGCACCAGAGCAACTCGTGGTCTGATATTCACTTTCGTTTTGCAATATTCGTAACTCTTCATCAGTTTCTCGTATGCCTGATTCATAAATGCCCTCCAAATATCATTACACTTCAAATTCAAATGTTCTATTTAGCCAGGCAATCGCCCAGTTGACCCATCTCGCATTATACGGGTGATAACTATTTATTTCACGATTACATACCGACATTCCGTGATGACCTTCCGGCAAAATATGTAATTCAAACGGAACATTCGCACCTGCCAATGCATTTGCCATCTGAATGCTATTTTGTGCGGGAACAACCTCATCTTCCGATGTGTGATACAAAAACGTCGGCGGTGTCTCAGAATCCACATGTGTATTCAAGCTAAACCATTTGTAATCATCCGTTCCCGGTTCTGCACCACTGACTTTTCTAATACTGTCTTCATGTGCAAATTCGTTAGCAACAATAACCGGATAAACAAGTACCATGGCATCCGGGCGAACATTTACATCTCTGCCGAATACATTCAGAAACTTCTCCTCATTATACAAAGTACCTAAAGAACAAGCTAAATGCCCTCCTGCGGAAAATCCACTGACAGCAATCTTATTGCTTTGTACATGCCATTCTTTCGCATATTTTCGAATATGAGCAACCGTTGATGCCAATTGTATTAATGGTTTGAATCCTTTTGCCTCATCAGCGCCGACTGCATATCGCAAAATAAAAGTATGATATCCTGCTACAAAAAACGGTTTTGCCGCCGGCTCTGTTTCTCTTTCCGATAACATACAGTATCCGCCTCCCGGACAGATGATAATAGCCGGTCTGTCATAGCTATAATCTTTCATCTCTTCAAAGTCATGGTTTGTATGAAGCCACGCTGTTACGATACAATCTTGCGTTCCTTCCGGAACAAATTCAAATACCTTCATATGTTTTCTCCTTGTCTTCAATTATAATAATGGAATCATTTCCCCGGCATCTTGAAGAACCATGTGTGGTTTGTCCGTCGATGCGTCTAGGATTTCTTGTGTAGTCTCACCACTCATTACCAAAATACTCATAACACCCGCATTCAATCCGCTCTTGATATCTGTATAAATGCGATCGCCTATGACTGCTGTTTCTTCTTTTTTATAGCCGTACTGTTGCATGGCAAGCTGTGGCATAAGCGGTTCCGGCTTTCCGATAACAAGCGGTCTCTTCTTCGTTGCATTATAAATCATATCACATACACTGCCGCAGTCAGGCACACTGCCATATTCTGTCGGACACACATAATCCGGATTCGTTGCAATATAAGAAATATCGTCTCTTGTCAGTAACAGCCTGCTTACATCCTCCAATTTTTGAAATGTAAGTTCTGTGTCGAACCCCATGACGATGCAATCCACCTCATCCAAATTTTCAGTAACTGTAAAACCGTTCTTGCGAAGCTCTTCCTTTAAAGAATTTGTCCCGCAAACATACAGTTTATCCTCCGGGTGATTTTGTTGCAAATAATAGGCTGTTGCCTGTGAAGAGGTGATGAAATCATCCTCTGTGGCCTCTATTCCGAGTTTTTCCAACTTTTTCACATAGTCAAACACACTCTTAGAAGAATTGTTTGTCATAAACAGATATCTTTTCCCTTTTGCACGGATTGTATCCAAGAGCTCCTTGGTAAAATCATATAACTGTTCTCCAAGGTAAAGCGTTCCATCCATGTCAAACAAAAATAATTTATAATGTTTCAGCATAAAATATCTCTTTTCCAAAATTAGTCTTCAATTGCATAAATAACATGTTCAATATCACAAAGTTTTGTAATATCGAACTCTATCCGTCTTTCAATTAACAAGCAGATTCCCAGATGTCCTGAGCACTTGCTTCTTGGTTCAATTACCTGATATGTAAATAATTCGCCTATAACCTGACCGACAATCTCCATCGTTCGATTCATCTGATACATATCATCGATTTCAAGATACACTACCTCCGCAGAATCTCTCTTACGTCCCACTTTTGCAAAAAGCATGATGGTACTTAAGAAGAGAAAGGTTCCTATCACAGCCCCTGCATAAAATCCATAACCGACCGCTACTCCTATCGTACCTGTAGCCCAAATGCCAGCCGCCGTAGTAAGTCCCGTAATCACGTTGTTACTTTTTAAGATAATCATGCCTGCGCCAAGAAAACCAACTCCGGAAATAACCTGAGCAGAAATTCTGAATACATCACCATTATTGCCAAGCACATCTGCAACATACAAACTCGTCATAGATGTCATCGCCGCACCCAGACAAACTAAGATATGTGTCCTCATGCCGGCGGCTCTTCCATGACGTGCTCTTTCACTTCCAATCAAGCCCCCAATCAGTACTGCCGATAACGCACGTACTAAAACTTTAAGCCAAATAATCCACACAACATACTCCTTTCTATCGCTAACATCTTATTTTCATTTAAAAAGAAAAATCCCCATAAGCGATGGATGGAGATTCCTCTTACACTAGAATTTGCTTAATTATAAACCCTACACCCAGTAATGTCAATTCTCTAAATCCTGAAAAACAAATTTAAAAAATCTTGCACTCATTTCAAAATCATGCTATACTATCTCTGGCATAAATTAAATAAATTACCATGAGACGCGAGCAAGGTAAATAGAGTGGTGTATATCACTTTGTTTTTCTTGCTCTTTTTTTGATTTCAAAGAAAAGGAGACTTTAAAACAATGTATGATGTAGTAATCATTGGCGCCGGCGTCGTCGGTAGTGCTATCGCACGTGAACTCTCAAAATACCATGCAGACATCTGCGTTATTGAACGCGAAGAAGATGTTTGTAACGGAACTTCAAAAGCAAACAGCGCTATCATCCATGCCGGATTCGATGCAAAACCGGGCACACTCAAAGCAAAATTGAATGTACGCGGAAATGAGATGATGGATGTTCTTGCAAAAGAGTTGGACATTCCATTTAAGAGAAACGGTTCTCTCGTTGTCTGCAGAAAAAATCAAGACCGCGCCGAACTTGATGAACTTCTTAAAAAAGCAACTTTAAACGGCGTTCCGGGATGCCGCATCGTTGAGCGTGACGAATTGGTGAAAATGGAGCCAAACATAAGTGACGACGTCACATGTGCGTTCTATGCTCCTACAGGCGGTATCGTTTGTCCATTTCATATGACAATGGCGTTTGCTGAAAATGCAAATGTAAACGGTGTGAAATTCTTCTTAAACACAAGGGTAACAAACATTGAAAAGGCTGCCAAAGGATATAAAATCAACACATTGCATACGGACAGCAAGGAAGAAGAAACCTTTGAAACAAAGGTTGTTATCAATGCAGCAGGTGTTTACGCCGATGAACTTAACAACATGGTGAGTGAAAATAAACTTCAAATCGTTGCAAGAAAAGGGGAATACTGCTTACTCGACAAGGATGCAGGAACTCATGTAACTCACACAATTTTCCAACTTCCGTCTAAGATGGGTAAAGGGGTTCTCGTATCTCCTACCATTCACGGAAACCTGATTGTCGGACCTACGGCTCTTGATGTGGAAAACAAAGATTCTTTGAGCACCACAAACGAAGGACTTAATTCCCTTAGTGTTACTTCTGCTCTCAGCGTAAAGAATATCCCGATGAGACAAGTAATCACTTCCTTTGCCGGTCTTCGTGCTCACGAAGTAAATGGTGACTTCATTCTTGGTGAAGCTGCTGATGCAAAAGGATTCATCAATGCTGCCGGAATTGAATCACCGGGGCTTTCTTCTGCTCCTGCCATCGGTGAAATGATTGCAGGAATTGCAAAAGATATTCTCGGGCTGACCAAAAAAGATGATTTCATTGCGGAAAGAAAAGGCATTCTTCGCCCGGAAACCCTTACTTTGGAAGAGCGCAACGAATTAATCAAAAAGAACCCGGCTTACGGCAATATCATTTGCCGTTGCGAAATGATTTCTGAAGGCGAAATTTTAGATGCCATTCATCGTCCACTCGGTGCACGCTCATTAGATGGCGTGAAACGTCGTACACGTGCAGGCATGGGACGTTGTCAATCAGGCTTCTGCTCTCCTCGTACCATGGAAATTTTGGAACGCGAACTCGCTGTCAACATGTACGATGTAACAAAGAATGGTGTCGGAAGTGCTTTTGTCATTGGCAGAAACAAAGAAATATAGGAGGTAGAAAGCTATGATACAATATGATTTGGTCATCGTCGGTGGTGGCCCTGCAGGTCTTGCTGCCGCAGTTGCCGCAAGGGATAACGGTATCGAAAGTATTTTGATTATTGAAAGAGATAGAGAACTCGGTGGTATTTTAAATCAATGTATTCACAACGGATTTGGTTTACATACATTCAAGCAGGAATTGACAGGTCCTGAATACGCATCACGTTTTATCGACCAAGTGTTGGAACGTGGTATTGAATATAAATTAAACACAATGGTAATGGATATTACTGCTGACAAAAAAGTCACCGTAATGAACCGTGAAGACGGTATGGTAAAAATTCGTGCGAAGGCCATCATTCTTGCAATGGGATGCCGTGAACGTTCACGCGGTGCGCTTAACATTCCGGGTTACCGTCCTGCAGGCATATACTCAGCAGGTACTGCACAACGTCTTGTAAACATGGAAGGTTATATGCCGGGCCGCGAAGTTGTCATCTTAGGTTCCGGTGATATCGGACTCATCATGGCAAGACGTATGACATTGGAAGGCGCTAAGGTAAAGGTTGTCGCTGAATTGATGCCTTACTCAGGCGGATTAAAGCGTAACATCGTGCAATGTTTAGATGATTTTGATATTCCGTTGAAATTAAGTCACACAGTTGTGGATATTGAAGGCAAGAATCGTGTAGAAGCTGTCACAATCGCTGAGGTTGGTCCTGACCGCAGACCTATCCCGGGAACAGAAGAACGCTATACCTGTGATACTCTTCTTCTCTCTTGCGGATTGATTCCGGAAAATGAATTGAGTAAAAGTGCAGGCATTGCATTAAGTCCTGTTACCTCAGGGCCTATCGTTGGGGACAACTTAGAGACAAACATCGACGGTGTATTTGCCTGTGGCAACGTACTTCATGTACATGACCTTGTAGACTATGTTTCTCAGGAAGCCTCTGCAGCAGGTAAAAACGCTGCCCTTTATATCAAGAACGGGAAAGCTGCTGACGTTAAGACCGTTGAAATCGTTCCTGAAAATGGTGCACGTTACACAGTACCGAAATATGTCCGCCCTACAGAAATGGAAGACAACTTAACCATACGTTTCCGCGTTGGTGATGTTTATAAGAACTGCGCAATTGCTACTTATTTTGATGACGAATTAATCAGCAAACGTAAACGTCCGGTTATGGCGCCGGGTGAAATGGAACAGATTATTTTAAGCAAAAAGAAACTTGCCGAATACCCGGACTTAACTAAGATTATCATTCGCATTGAAGAAGTGTAATCAGATTGGAGGAAAACAAGATGAACGTTAGAGAATTAACATGTATCGGATGTCCTTTGGGATGTGCACTGACCGTAGAAATAAATGGAACTGAAGTCGTAAGCGTAACAGGCTATACTTGTCCGAGAGGAAAAGCATATGCCGAAAAAGAAGTGACAAATCCAACCAGAATTGTGACTTCCACGGTAAAAGTAAGCGGCGGTGTCTGTGCTATGGTCAATGTAAAGACAGAAAGCGACATTCCAAAAAATAAAATCTTTGACTGCGTGGAAGCACTCAGGGGAATTGAAATTCCTGCTCCTGTTGCAATCGGCGACGTCATATTAGCCAATGTTGCTGGAACAGGTGTAAATGTAATTGCAGCAAGAAATATTGCTGTAAAATAGTCAATCATACTTTTATGTATAAGAAAAGGTGTGACCCGGTAAAATGGGTTACACCTTATTTTCTTCTTTTTATTTTATATATCAAGATGCGTCTCTCGCTGTTCTACCGGAGTAGGTGTCATATAGTCACCATACATAGCCGTCAAATAAGCATCCGCATTTTGTACTCCATAATACATTCCATCTTCAAATTGTACCAAGGTAGGATTACCATAGATAGATTTCTCCATAATCGCCTCTTCACACACCCATGAAAAATCTCCTACTGACACACTTGTATCAAAATCATTTCTTTCTAAATAGTGACTCATTATTTTT
>CAZRZV010000065.1:0-877 GCA_964604665.1 uncultured Faecalimonas sp.
ATTTGCATCTGTTGGAAGATTTTTAAAGCATGCAGGAAATATGAGTTTGGGTATGCTTATAATTGACGAATCGGGACAAGCTATTCCTCAGTCTGCTTTAGGAGCACTTTATAGGACGAAGCGAGCAGTTGTTGTGGGAGATCCATTACAAGTGGAACCTGTTGTAACAATTCCTAAAGTGCTAATTGATATACTTGCTGATAGTACTGGAGTAGCAAATGAATACAAGGTAATTGAAAATTCAGCTCAGACTTTTGCAGACAATATTAACGAGTTTAGCGGTATGATAGGAGAAAGACAGGTTGGTTGCCCGTTGGTTGTTCATAGAAGGTGTATAGAACCGATGTTTTCCATTTCGAACATGATTTCGTATGACAATAGAATGTTTAATAAAACACATAAAAAGAAAGATTATTTGAAACAAGAACAACCATTTTTGATAAAAAAATCAGGATGGATAAATGTTGAAGGAACAGAAAATGGTAGCAAGGATCATTTTGTGGAAAATCAAGCAGAGAGAGTATGCCAATTATTGGAAAGCGCACTACATATATATACTAATTTGTATGAGACAGATGATAAAATTTTTATAATTACACCTTTTAGAACAGTGGCAGAGTCGATGCGTAAATATGTAATTGGTTATTTTTCGGTAAAAGGGTATGACAAGGAGATGCTAACAAAATGGACAAAAAATTGTGTTGGTACAGTACATACCTTTCAAGGAAAAGATGCCAATGAAGTGCTTTTTGTATTAGGTTGTTCAGATAAAAGTGTTGGAGCAATGAATTGGGTGGTAAAAAAAGCTAATATACTTAATGTGGCATGTACGAGGGCAAAATATAGAATAGCATTTATTGGAAATATAAATGATTGG
>CAZRZV010000065.1:887-3410 GCA_964604665.1 uncultured Faecalimonas sp.
GATATTTTAGGGAGTTTATTTTTAAATTTATTGACATGATAGATGCGTAGAATATATACGATGTGAAGACGAAATAGGAGAAATTATCATGGCTGTATCATATAAACGATTATGGAAATTATTAGTAGATAAAAAAATGAGTAAATCGGATTTGCGTAAAAAGGCAGAAATCGCTCCTAACACAATGACAAAGCTTCGCCGTGATGAAGAGGTGAGCCTTACAATTCTTAGCAAAATCTGTAAAACCTTACATGCAGATTTTGGGGATATTGTGGAGTATGTGCCGGATGCAGAAATATGGGATTTGTATAATGAGAACCGAGAGCTTCTGGGAAAAGACCATATCAGAGGAGAACAGTTACCGATAGATGGATATCATCTGGTGGTGCATGTATGGATTCGTAATTCTAAGGGACAGTACCTTATCTCGCAGCGTTCCGCAAATAGACCGACATATCCTTTGATGTGGGAATGTGTAGGTGGTTCGGTTGTAAAAGGTGAGGATAGTTTATTAGGAGCAATTCGAGAGGCAAAGGAAGAAGTTGGCGTTGATTTGATGCCGGAAAATGGACAAGTACTTTTTACAAAGACACGAAAAATTATTGATGGAAAAATTTTTAATGATATTATGGATGTTTGGCTGTTTGATTACGATGGGGAGGTTGATTTAGGCAATGCCACAACGGATGAGGTGGCACAGGTTGCTTGGATGAATCGGGAACAGATAAAAGAATTGTTTGATGCAAATATGTTTGTAGATACATTGGAATACTTCTTTACGGAAGTGGATAAGCCGGAATAGATTTTGTTCTGTGGCAAGATAATAGAAGTATATAGGATAGGTTGTAAGTGAGAAAGGAGAAATTTTGAATATGAGTGATGATTTTAATTTAGATATTATCCAAAATGATGCTGAACTTGAAAAATTATGTACTGATTCAGTAGAATTAATAAATTACGCAAGAAATATTGTTGTAAATCATGTAAATATAGTACAGATAATGACTTACTATTCATTAGGTAGATGGATTGTGGAAACGCAACAAATGGGAGAAAAGCGAGCAAAATATGGAAGCAAAGTTATTAAAACATTATCAGAAAAGCTTCAGAAAGAGTTTGGTAAAGGATTTTCAGAAGATACTTTAAAGAATGCCAGAAAATTTTATTTGACATATAAAGAACGAATAAGCGAAACGGTGTTTAGCCTTTTTGCAATTGAAAAAAGTGAAACAGTGTTTAGCCTTTTTGAAAAAGAGCCACCTTTTATTGTTTCGTGGTCGCATTATTTACAGTTAATGCGCATAGAAAATGAAGCTGAACGTAGCTTTTATGAAATTGAATCGGCAAAAACAGGATGGGGAGTTCGTACTTTGCAGCGACAATATAATTCCAGTCTATATGAACGTTTGGCGTTGAGCAGAGATAAAGAAGGTGTTTTACGCCTTGCAACAGAAGGCAATGTTATTGCAAAACCAGAGGATATTATAAAGCAGCCTACGGTTCTTGAATTTCTGGGTATGGAAGAAAAAGCAAAGTATTCTGAAACAGACTTGGAAACAGCCCTTATTAATAAATTACAGAAATTTTTATTGGAATTGGGAAAGGGTTATCTTTTTGAAGCGAGGCAGAAACGGTTTACATATGGCGAAGATAATTTTTATGTGGATTTAGTATTCTATAATCGTCTGTTACGTTGTTATGTATTGATAGACCTTAAAGTGGATAAACTAACACATCAGGATATTGGTCAGATGCAGATGTATGTTAATTATTATGATAGATATGAAAAGCTAGAAAGTGAAAATCCAACCATTGGTATTCTTTTATGTAAAGAAAAGAATGATGCTTTAGTTGAGATTACTTTGCCCAAAGATGCTAATATTTATGCATCAGAGTATAAATTATATTTACCGGACAAGAAGCTGCTTCAACAGAAATTGAAGGAATGGATTGATGAGGAAGAAGAATAGTTCTACAAATGTGTTTATTTGGGATTTGAGTTTATATTAATTTATAGGATGATGTAAACATGGAGGATGTAAATGGCAATACAAAATACGAAGAGTTTTCAGGAATTTATTGAAAGTATGGAAATATCAGCGGATAAAGAAAAAAATATAGAACAAATGATAGGAGCATTTTCTGAATATATAGTGGCAGTTAATCCGGAATATGCCTATAATAAGACTTATTTGAGTGCGTATGTGAAAGATTTTATTCAATGTCAAAAAGCATTAAAACTAAAATATCAGATACTCTTAGATAAGATTTTGGTTAAGATTTTTGCTGCAGGCATTGAACAAGAATGCATAATCAGTATTGATGATGTATGGAAATTTGAAAAGGGAAAAGTAAGGCTTAGCAACAGATTTAATCCTTATATCGTTAAAAGGAACAAATTGCAGCTTGAATTGGAATTGATACATGAAAATGGATTTGTGATTGCAGAAGAAATAAATATCGAGGACAATTATGAGAAAATAATTGATGAGTGTATAGCAACTTTTTTTAAACGAAGAAAGG
>CAZRZV010000065.1:3420-7417 GCA_964604665.1 uncultured Faecalimonas sp.
CTTGAGGATGAAACAGAATGAATTAAGCATACGCAAGAGATTGTTTAGTAAGCAGAATATATATTTGGCGTTGTATTCTGTTGAGTCGTATATTTCAAACAGAGAATTGTTAGACAAATGGGATAAGGAGGAACTCAGTAGATTAAAGGACAAATTCGATGAGAAAAATACTGAAAAATGGATTGAAAAAGTGCAAGAACGTTTATATCAACTGATTGATGAGTCCCATTATTTACGTGCAAGAATATTTTTCAAACCCAAAAAATATGATATAGAAAATGATAAGGTTGTATTTCGACCTTTACATTCATCAAGCCTTCTTGATCAGATTACAGCGGTTTCTATGTTAAATATTCTTATATATGATTTTGATGCAGACAATAAATTATCTATGTCAAATTTTAGTAGACTTATCCCTCATAATTTTTATGGAAATAGAGTTGCATATGAACCAGAGAAGTTATTTAAACCGTGGCAAGAGCAATATAAAGAATACACATCTAAAGCAAATGATTACTATAAAAATTTCCATGATAATGGAGAATACAAATGGGAAGTAAATCTTGATTTAGAGAATTTCTTCCCTTCAATAAATCCTGTCTGTTTATATAACTATATAGTTCAACAAATACCAGTTGAATATAGCGAAGATGATAAAAATATGCTTTGTAAGATATTAGAAAAACTGATCTTTGTTGAAATTGAAAAACTCAGTAAGAAAGATTTGGAGATATATTTAGGTGGAAAAAAACACAGGAATTGTAGATTTGCAATAGGACTTCCCCAAGGGCTTCCTCAAAGTTATTTTTTGGCAAATCTACTTATGGTAGAGGTGGAAAAGTTCTATAAAAAAGTATTGCCAGGTGAAATGGTGTTTTATGTTGATGATTCTGCTGTATTTACAAATGAAATAAAAGATGTTGAAGATTTTGGACAAAAGATTAAGGATGTCAATGAAAAAATAACTGTGTGGATGAATGAGTTATATGAAAAGGAGAATCAATTTGTTTCGTCAGATTTATTATCATTTGTTGCAGAAAAAATAGACTTGTATGGTATAAACATTCACCCGCCTGGTGATAAGAGTACAATTTCCAATATTGCAGATAGTAAAGAAGGTGAAGTATATATTCATTGTATTGGTAGAGAAACATCAAAGACTGCATTTGATATCAATACAAGCTTTTCAGATGAAGAAAGTAGAATACTGTTGAATAAAACAGAAAGTATTTTAAAGGTAATAAACAAAGAATTAGAACAAATTGATTTAGAAATAAAGGATGAACAGCAATTAACGGCAGATGATAAAAAATATAAAGAGTCTTATAAAAAGAAATTGGTTCGTTATAAAAAGTTCTTTAAATATCGATATAAGGATTTACAGTACAGGGAGAAAAGCGATACGCAATCATTACAGGAAGAACTTTTAAACGACTTGAAATTTTTGGATGATAATAGTGATAAAAGGAGTAATCTTTCGGAATTTTTTGAACTGTATAATGAAGACACATTGGGGGCGACTATCAGTTTTGTATTGAAAGCAATGCGCGAAATGGGAGAGGATTACTCTGTATTAATTGAAAAAATCCTTAAATTAAATCTGCTGTTATTTGGAAACAATAATAAAAATAGTTCCTATCTATATGTTGCATACAAGGATTATATCGAGCAGTTTCAATATGAGGCTTCGGAAGTGTCAGCATACACAACATTAAAAAGATTGGTCAAAGAAAGGACATCTTATGTAAGAAAAAAAGCAGACAACATTAAATCTAATTTTGTAAAGAATGAATTGAAAAGAATACATGGTGAATATCCGGTTAAGGATATTATGGGGCAGGAGTTTTATAATACTGCGAATCTGGTAATATCCAATTCGTCTGAAATACAAAGGCGATGTATAAATGCAGTTTTGTCAGGTTTAATGCAAATAGAAATTAGTGATGATGTAGTCTTACAGAAAAATAATAATAGAAAAATTACATATTCTGAGTTAAGAATATTGATATATTTGAGGAATAATCATTTTACACTCGAAGATTTTGAAAAAATTAAAGAGGATTTTGTTCAAGATGAGTATCAGCATGCAATTGATTATTCAATCATACAGGTGTTAGGAGTGTTTAAAACATTCGTGAGTGTTCCAGCATATATTGATAATCTTATATTAGTTCATAAATACACTTGTGACGTATGGAAAAATGGTTCAAAACATTTGTATTTTTATACCCTTCACAATCAGGAACATGCTGTTGATCTAATTCAGAATTCATTAAAAATAATAAGGGCGATAGATTATATTAATATATCGAAAAATGACTATTATGTGTTGTTCATAGCCTGTTATTTACATGATATATCAATGGTAACATTTCCAGATTTAGATTCAATTCAATCCGGAGGTTTCGAGAGTAATAAAATATACTCAGATTTTGTTAAGAATATACGTGAAGAGTTGAAAAAATCAAATTTAGCAAAACGACCCGTGAAGAGATTGCTTAAAGAATATTATTTAAAAGTTGATTCGTTTTATGAAAAATTAGTACGAGAAAATCATGCAAAAAATAGTGCTACAGAAATAAGAAATCGACATGAACTAGGTTTTATAGATAGTGCACTTAGAGAAATTGTTGCAGAGGTATCAGAAGCACATGGATATAACGTAAATGATATTTATAAAATCAAATCAACTGCCAGTTCAAAGTTATGGAGCCAAAAATTTACAAAGATAATCTTGAGATTGGCAGATTTGCTGGATATGAGTAATTATCGTGTATCTGCATTGGTTTTGAATCACAACTTAGATAATATGGGAGATACTTCTAGATTTCATTGGTTGTCACATCTGGTTACAACGGGTTATGAAATAGAAACGGATTATTACTTGGATAAGGGCAAAAAAGTAGATTTTTTGGAAAAGAATAGTATTATTGAAAAAATTATGCTGCGTATAGATGTTGAATTGCCACAGTTAACACATGAAAAACCGTATGGATGTAAAATGATGGGGTTAGAGTCAATTGATAAAACCACAATAAAAATAAAGTGTGGTAAAGAATGCACAAGTGATAAATGCAATTTCCTTTGCAAGTGGTTTGCACAAAAAAATTACTATTTATTTTTGGAATTGGCATCTTTACAAGAATATTTAGAATCGCTCCCGGATAATTATTTTAAGACAGAGATTGAAGTAGTAGTGAATTCGAGCGATAAAAATAAACTATCCTCAAAGCAATTTACATTATTGAAAAAGTATGTGGACGGAAGGTAGGTACTGAGGTTTCTCTGATACATACTTAGGCTATTTGTAACGAGGATGCAATGAACATTATGATTATAGTCTCACCAGTCTCAAAATATAATGAGACTGGTGAGACTGAGATGAGACTAACGAAAAAACGTGGAGGAACAATTAATCAATTTCATTCATTGCTTCCGCATAATCCTGCAATCCGTTTTCTCTCAATGCCAGCTTGGCATATAGCAGAGGTGCCTCCTCTGCCAGCCGGTATAGATATACAATATCAGTTGGATTATCAAAGATGACAGAGGAATTACATTCCTTGCAACAGATAACAAGAATTGTGTTCTCGCCGGTATTGATGATAATGGAGTCCGTGGCAGGTTCATACATACCGAACTGGAAATTAAGATTATTGTTCATGACAGTCTCCCTCCCACAGATATTTTGCACCATCCAGCAGGTCGATAATAGCCGTAAGCATATTGGTGTATTCGGTCTGTAATTCCTTAATGGCTTCCGAAGAAGGCTGTGTATTTGAAGTGTTGCCGGTTGCGGTAAATGCCTTTTGCATTTCAAGTAATTGCAGATACAACGCATTTACAGTTTGTACCAAAGGATATATAGTTTCTTTCTTACCAACAACACAAATGCGGTTATAGATGCAGGAACGGACAAAGTAATCTTTCTTCATCATTCCGCTGGCAAGAATACGGGCTTCGATTTGTTTTCGTTCAGCGTCAGTAATTCTGAAGC
>CAZRZV010000066.1:0-312 GCA_964604665.1 uncultured Faecalimonas sp.
ACCTCCACATTCTTTTTTATTTTGAATGTCCGCAAAATCCGTCCTACATCTGAGAGCCAGCCGCCTCCCCAAATCCAATGACCTGAAACCGGATAAATCAAGAGTGAAATTGCTGCAGAGTAAATACAATATGCACTAAACTTTGTTCTCTCTGCCATTGCCCCTGATACAATGGTTGCAGCTGTCGCACAGAAAACGGTCTGGAAAATCACATATGCCCAAAGCGGAACCCCTGACGGAAGTATATGGCTGTAATCACCTGAAATACCAAGATCAAAGGAACCGATGAGTCCATTTCCTGCCCCGAACATA
>CAZRZV010000066.1:322-7264 GCA_964604665.1 uncultured Faecalimonas sp.
AGCGTAAACTACGATCAAAGGGCTTAACGGTATATTTCCTGCCCCGAACATAATACCAAAACCCACAAGCCAAAAGGCAGGCGTTCCGAGACAAAAATCCATTAAGTTTTTCATAAGAATATTACCTGTATTTTTAGCTCTGGTAAATCCTGCCTCGCAAAGTGAAAAACCTGCTTGCATGAAAAATACTAACGCTGCACCAATCAATACCCAAATCGTGTTTACCGGACTATATAACATAATATTCAACCTTCTTTCTTTATCCTATTTCACACTAAACAATATATCCCCATAGGAAGGATACGGCCAGAATTCCTTTGATGTAAGTGTCTCTGCTTCATCACATGCGATTCTGAGTTCACTCATCCTGCTAAGCACCTCATCACGAATCATTGCTGATTCTTCCACAATTCCATCAATATCCTGAAGTTTCACAATAGAATTCTTTAATTCATCCGCTGCCATATCAATTTTATCTGTCAGAACAGATAATTTCTTTACTAACCCTGTTTCATATGCACAGGAGATGGAACTATCCAGACTCTTCTTTAAGGAAGCGTTCCCTGCAAGTTTTGCTGTAAACTGTTCTACTGCCGGTGCAATCGAACACTTAGCCATATCCACCATGGTATTTGCCTCAATGATTACCGTCTTACAATAGTTCTCCAGCATAATCTCCATACGGGACTGCAATTCTCTCTCTGAAAATACCTTATGCGATGTAAGCATCTCTACGTTTTTCTTATCCAACAAATGAGGCATACAATCCGCAGTCGTGGGATAATTTAAAAGTCCTCTTTTTTCCGTAGCTTCCTTAATCCAACTGTCATCATATCCATTGCCGTTAAAGATGATTTTCTTGTGATCCTTGATGGTCTTCTTAATCATTTCATGAAGAACCGTTTCAAAATCCTCTACACCTTCCAGTCTATCTGCATAAATCTTAAGAGACTCCGCTACTGCCGCATTCAGCATAATGTTTGCACAGGCAATACTGTTTGATGAGCCCAGCATACGGAACTCAAACTTATTACCGGTAAAAGCAAATGGTGATGTACGGTTACGGTCTGTTGTGTCCTTTGTAAATCTTGGAAGTACACTTACCCCGAGCTTCATCTTTGTTTTTCCGGCTGCCACATATGGTGCATCTGTCTCTATTGCCTCTAAAATGGCATTCAGTTCATCACCCAAGAACATAGATACTACTGCAGGTGGAGCCTCATTTGCTCCCAGTCTGTGGTCATTTCCTGCAGTGGCAACGGAGATTCGAAGCAAATCCTGATAATCATCCACTGCCTTAATAACTGCACATAAGAACAATAAGAATTGTGCATTTTCGTAAGGTGTTTCACCCGGCGAGAGAAGATTGACACCGTTATCCGTAGCAAGCGACCAGTTATTATGTTTACCGGAACCATTCACACCTGCAAATGGTTTTTCATGAAGCAAACAAACCAGTCCATGTTTGGCAGCAACCTTTTGCATAATCTCCATGGTCAACTGATTGTGGTCAGTTGCAATGTTTGTTGTCGTATAAATTGGTGCCAACTCATGCTGTGCCGGAGAAACCTCGTTATGCTCGGTTTTTGCAAGAATGCCAAGCTTCCACAATTCATCATTTAACTCCTCCATATATGCGGCAACTCTTGGCTTGATAACTCCAAAATAGTGGTCATCCATTTCCTGTCCTTTTGGAGGCTTAACACCGAAAAGTGTTCTTCCCGTGTACTGAAGGTCAGGACGTTTATCATACATTTCTTTCGTAATCAGGAAATACTCCTGCTCAGGTCCTACCGAAGTGTGCACATATTTTACATCCTGATTTCCAAATAAACGCAAAATACGAAGTGCCTGCTTATTCAGTGCTTCCATAGAACGAAGCAACGGTGTTTTCTTATCTAATGCTTCTCCGCCATACGAACAAAATGCTGTGGGAATGCATAGAGTTTTGCCCTTGATAAATGCGTAAGAAGTAGGGTCCCATGCAGTATATCCTCTCGCTTCAAATGTTGCCCGAAGTCCGCCTGATGGAAATGACGATGCGTCCGGTTCCCCCTTAATCAATTCTTTTCCTGAAAATTCCATAATTACTCCACCGTCCGGTGATGGGGTAATAAAGCTATCATGCTTTTCTGCGGTAATTCCGGTAAGAGGCTGAAACCAATGAGTATAGTGAGTAGCTCCATTTGCCACTGCCCAATCCTTCATAGCTCCTGCTACTGCATTGGCTACGCTAATATCTAACCGTTCTCCTCCATCAATCGTTTTTTTCAGTGACTGATATACTTCTGCAGATAAATTTGCCTTCATTACCCTATCATCAAACACTAAACTACCAAAATACTCTGAAACACTTTTCATAATGTTTTCCTCCTTTTCTTTCTGTCCGGTTTTGCCAAACACTAACTAATTATCATAAAAGAAAGGCGTCTCTAATGCTGTATCGCATTAAAGACGCCTTTGCCTTTATCTCTATTACTATATTATGTATTTATACAATACCTTGTGCCATCATAGCGTCTGCTACTTTCTCAAATCCGGCAATATTAGCACCTAAAACATAGTTTCCTTTTGCTCCGTACTTCTCTGCCGCATCTGCCATATTATGGCAGATATTTACCATAATATCTTTCAATTTCGCATCCACTTCCTCAAATGACCAGCTCAGTCTCTCACTATTCTGTGACATTTCCAATGCGGATGTTGCAACACCGCCTGCATTTGCAGCCTTACCCGGTGCAAAAATAATACCACTCTTCTGTAAGTATTCTGTAGCCTCCAATGTAGTAGGCATGTTCGCCCCCTCACATACAGCTTGACAGCCATTTGCTACCAACTGTTTCGCATCTTCCAAAGTAAGTTCATTCTGTGTTGCACAAGGAAGAGCCAAATCAACCTTAACAGACCATACGCCACGACCTTCATGATATTCTGAATTTGGACGATACTTCTTATATTCTGTTAATCTTGCTCTCTTAACCTCTTTGATTTCCTTAAGGGCAGCAACGTCAATTCCTTCTGCATCATATACCCAACCGGTAGAATCACTTACCGTCACAACTTTGGCACCTAACTGCTGTGCTTTTTCCGTTGCATAGATAGCAACATTACCGGAACCGGAAACTGCAACAGTTTTTCCTGCAAGGGAGATGCCATTCAATTTTAACAATTCCTCTGTCAGATATAATAAGCCATAACCCGTAGCTTCTGTTCTTGCCAAAGAACCACCGTAACTTAAGCCCTTTCCTGTAAGAACACCTTCGTATACGTTGCGGATACGTTTGTATTGTCCGAACATATAACCGATTTCTCTGGCACCTGTTCCGATATCACCTGCCGGCACATCCGTATCTGCTCCAATATGCTTGCAAAGCTCTGTCATAAAGCTCTGGCAGAATGCCATAATCTCTCTGTCTGACTTTCCCTTAGGGTCAAAATCAGAACCACCCTTTCCACCACCAATCGGTAATCCCGTAAGTGAGTTTTTGAAAACTTGTTCAAATCCCAAGAACTTAATGATACCTAAGTTTACAGAAGGATGTAATCTAATACCTCCCTTATATGGTCCGATTGCACTATTAAACTGAACACGATATCCGGTATTGACCTGCACCTTTCCTTTATCATCTACCCAAGGCACTCTAAATTTAAGTTGCCTCTCCGGATTTACCAATCTCTCAAGCAGTGCATCATTTCTATATTTTTCTTCATTTGCTTCTACCACTACTCTTAAAGATTCCAATACCTCTTTCACAGCCTGATGAAACTCCGGCTCTGCTGGATTTTGTTTTACAACCTGTTCAATCACTTCATCAACATATGACATCCCACATTCCTCCTTTAATCAATAATTCTATTTTCATGAAATAAAAAAAGGCAAAGTATCTTCAAGGAATATTCCTCAAAGACACCATTGCCTTTATGGTTAATCACTATACACCCGCCTTTTTTATTTGTCAACAACTTTTTTGTTGTTTTTTTCTCTATCGGATGCCATATCTCTCAATAATGTAATCCATATCCTTATCTCCTCTGCCTGAGAGATTGATAAGAATAGAGCCTTTGCCCATCTGTTTTGCTAATTTTATTCCATATGCAACTGCATGAGAACTCTCGATTGCAGGAATGATTCCTTCCATTCTGGAAAGTTCAAAGAATGCATCGATTGTCTCATCATCCGTCACAACATCGTATTTGACTCTTCCAAGGTCATGTAAGAATGCATGTTCCGGACCGGATGAAGGATAATCTAAACCACTTGCAACAGAATATACCGGTGCAGGGTCGCCATTTTCATCTTTAAGCATAATACTGTTAAAGCCATGCATGATACCTTCTGTACCATAGGTAAGACTTGCCGCATGATCACCCAAAGCCGTTCCTCTTCCTAAAGGTTCAACTCCGTAAATATCAACAGGGTCATTCAAGAATCCGGCAAATAAGCCCATAGAATTGGAACCACCGCCAACACATGCAACTACTGCATCCGGAAGTTCTCCTGTCATTTCAAGGAACTGCTCCCTTGCTTCAATACCCACAACACTCTGGAAGTCTCTAACCATCATCGGAAATGGATGTGGTCCAACGACAGAACCAATGCAATAAATGGCATCCTTATATTCTCTGCAATATGCTGTGAAAGCTGCATCAACAGCTTCTTTTAATGTCTGTAATCCATCTGTTACCTCTACTACTCTTGCACCCAAAATCTTCATTCTGGCAACATTTGGAGCCTGCTTCTTAATATCTACGGCACCCATGTAAATATCACATTCCAAGCCAAAATAAGCGGCTGCTGTAGCAAGAGCGACACCATGTTGTCCCGCGCCGGTCTCTGCGATGACTTTCTTTTTGCCCATATATTTTGCAAGCAATACTTCACCCATACAGTGATTTAATTTATGAGCTCCTGTGTGATTCAAATCTTCTCTTTTTACATACAATTGCACATTTCCAAGCTTACCGGATAATCTCTCCAAATAAGAAATCGGTGTCGGTCTTCCCTGAAATTCTTTACGAATACGGCGAAGCTCACTAATAAACTTGCTTGATTTACAAATTGTCTGATATGCTTCATTAATTTCATCCATTGCCACCTGCAATTCCGGTGGAATATAAGAACCGCCATATTTTCCAAAATAGCCATTACAGTCCGGATAGTTTTTAAAGTAAGTGTCAAAATCAATATTATTAAATTTCATGTCCTTTTCCTCCAATTTTAAGTTTAAAATAATCGTTTTATATTATAGTTGTTTGTCATTGAAAAAAATGAATTCGCCATCGTTTTGTTAATAACATTTCGCCATCTCCTTTCATAACATCAGATATTTATATCTCATGTCGAAAGCAAATAAAAAACGCCCTCGACAGAAATACACTTCTGTCAAGGACGAATAACATACAACAAACTGTATGACACTATCCGCGGTGCCACCTTAATTTCATGGTCTGACCCATGCGCTTAACAGGATACCTCCATATCCCCGATAACTAACGTATACCTTCACGTTGCAGAATACTCAAGAAATATCTTTCTCTTTGACTGCACCCTCAGCGGTCCATTTGACAACTTGTTTCTCACCTGACTCTCAGCAACACAGGCTCTCTGTAAAGGCATCATCGCCGTTATCTCCGCGTCAACGGTTTGATTTATTGAATTGATTGGATTATAAAACTGTTTGATTCACTTGTCAATAGGTCTTTTTTATTTTTTTCATTGACAAACACAAAGAATGGGTGTATATATCTTTGTAAATGAGCAAAGGCGTTCGTTTTTTTAGCGGAAACATATCTGCTATGAAAATGAGCGTCTTTGCTTTTTTTATTGATTCGAAAGGAAGGTTGAGCTATATGAAAATCGAAGGTCAAGTACGAATCCCTTCCGGATGTGCGATTGCAGCCGTAATTTCCAAAGAAGGAAATAAAATGTCCGGGGAAATGATTACAAATTCCATGAAACCTATGCATGATCGGTCAAATGGATTAGGTGGTGGTTTTGCCGGATACGGCATTTATCCACAGTACAAAGATTTTTATGCACTGCATATGTTTTTCGACACCAGAGACACAAGGAAGTCATGCGAAAAGTTCTTAAAGGAACGCTTTGAAATCATCCAGTCCGAAATTATGCCTACACGCAAAATTCCTGCTATTACAGACGAACCTATTATATGGAGATATTTTGTTACACCTTTAAAGTCTGTTCTGGCATCCATGCAGTTAGATGAAAAAGAATTTGTAGCCCGGACTGTCATGAAAATCAATACAGGAATGCCGGGGGCTTACATATTTTCCAGTGGGAAAAACATGGGAACCTTTAAGGCTGTCGGATTTCCCGAAGATGTCGGTGTGTTCTATAAATTAGAGGAATATGAAGGATATTCATGGACTGCCCATGGCCGCTATCCTACCAATACTCCGGGATGGTGGGGAGGCGCACATCCTTTTACACTGCTTGACTATTCTATTGTTCATAACGGCGAAATATCTTCTTATGATGCAAATAGACGTTTTATCGAAATGTTCGGCTATAAATGTACTTTGCAGACAGACACCGAAGTAATTACCTATATTATGGATTATCTGCTGCGGGTACAAGGACTGACTCTGGAAGAAACTGCCAGTGTCATTGCTGCTCCATTCTGGAGTACCATTTCTGCGAAAAAAAACTTAGATGAGCAAGAAAGACTGAAATTCCTTAGAACCGTGTTTCCCAGCCTCTTGATAACAGGTCCGTTTTCTATTGTATTTGGTTTTAACGGAGGACTGATGGCTCTTAATGATCGTCTGAAGCTACGTTCTATGGTTGTCGGAGAAAAAAACGATAAAGTGTATATTGCCAGCGAGGAAGCTGCAATCCGTACTATGGAACCGGGTGCCGAAAACATCTGGGCACCTGCCGGCGGCGAACCGGTCATCATTAAAGTAAAGGAAGGTGCATAC
>CAZRZV010000067.1:0-7254 GCA_964604665.1 uncultured Faecalimonas sp.
AGCCGCTCTATTTGTTTTTACTTTTGGCATGATATTTTCCTCCTTAATATGCTTGATAATTTTTAACGTTTTTCAGTTAAAACCATGCTAATGCTTCTGCCTTCGAGTTTTGCCGGCTTTTCAACCATTGCCACATCACCCATCATCTCAGCAAAATCATCTAAGATATGTTTGCTTGTAGCCATGTGAGCCATCTCTCTTCCTCGAAAACGTAAAGTAACTTTTACCTTATCACCTTTTTGAATAAACTTCTTGGCACTGTTTACTTTTGTGTTCAAGTCGTTCTTATCAATATTCGGTGAAAGACGCACTTCTTTCACGTCAACTACTTTTTGCTTTTTCTTTGCTTCTTTTTCTTTTCTCGCCATTTCATATTTGTATTTACCGTAATCGATAATCTTACAAACAGGTGGCTTTGCAGTCGGAGCAATCTTTACTAAATCTAAGTTTGCTTCCTTTGCCAGTTGAAATGCTTCTTTTGCTGACATGATACCTAATTGATCACCGTCTTCTCCGATCACGCGGACTTCTTTGTCTCTGATCTGTTCGTTAATCATTAATTCGCTAATGGTAGTGCACCTCCTAATAAAATGTGTTTACTTTACCTCTCGTTTGCGCAAAAAAAATGAATAGCATACACTATCCACTCCATTTCAGCATACTTCAAACATATAAATACGTTATCCGGTAATCTTTCCTTATGCTTCAATATTCAACCGCTAGTCACTCGATTATGCTAGGGTGAGAGTGGAACTCTACTTCTTTTCGCCTCACGCAGATGTTATGTTAGCACAATCCATTCGCTATGTCAACATTTTTTGCAAACTTTTTCTTGCCTTTATATTTATCCTATGGCATAATCATTGGTAGCGTTTTGAAAACAAAAGGATTAAAGATTAGGGGGACTATACCATGGATAAACGTAGTAATTTTTCCAGCAAAATCGGATTTATCCTTGCTGCTGCCGGCTCCGCTGTAGGACTTGGCAACATTTGGAGATTTCCGTATCTCGCAGCAGAATATGGCGGAGGTACTTTCTTATTAGTATATATCATTTTCGCAATAACCTTTGGTTTCGCAATGATGACAGCAGAAATTGCAATCGGTCGAAAAACAGGACTGAGTGCAATCGAAGCATACAAAAAGCTTGATAAGCGTTTTACCTTTGTAGGTATTCTTACGGCTGCTGTTCCAACATTGATTTTTCCATATTACAGCGTAATCGGCGGATGGATTATTAAATATTTTTCAGTATATTTAACCGGTGGCGCTAAGGCTGCTGCCGGCGATACTTATTTTTCAACATTCACCGGCGCTACATGGGAGCCACTAGGTTGGTTTTTCTTATTTATCGCAATTACATCAATCATCGTTATGTTGGGTGTCCAAAAAGGAATTGAAAATGTAAGCAAATTTTTGATGCCGATTTTAGTTGTTTTGTCCATCGGCATTGCAATTTATGTTATCACATTAGACGGCGCCATGGAAGGCGTTATCTATTACTTAAAACCAAACTTCAAAGATTTATCAGTCAAAACATTGCTTGCCGCTTCCGGTCAGATGTTTTATTCCATGTCTCTTGCCATGGGAATTATGATTACATATGGTTCTTATATGAAGAGAGATAACCACATTGAATCATCTGTACATCAAATTGAAATCTTTGATACAGGTATTGCTGCTTTAGCAGGTCTGATGATTATCCCTGCTGTATTCGTTTTCTCCGGTCCGGAGAGTTTAAGCACAGGCCCGGGATTAATGTTTGTGACCTTACCAAAAGTATTTAACGCAATGCCATTAGGCAGTTTTATCGGCGGCGCATTCTTTTTGTTGGTATTGTTTGCGGCACTGACCTCTTCTATCTCGTTGATGGAAACTGTCGTTTCTATCGTATGTGACAAGACAAAATGGAAAAGACGTACTGCATGTATCGCAGTCGCTCTCTTCTCACTGGCACTCGGCGTTCCATCATCATTGGGATTTGGTCCTTTATCATGGCTCACGATATCAGGAAAAGACATTTTAAGTTTCTTTGATTTCCTTACAAACAGTGTCATGATGCCTATCCTCGCAGTATTAACCTGCATTTTGGTTGGTTATATTATAAAACCGAAAACGATTGCAGACGAAGTGAAAAAGACAGATGGTACCTTTAAAAATGAAAAATTATTTACCGTTATGATTAAATGGATTTGCCCGATTTTCTTAATAGCAATTTTAACTACTTCTGTTTTGGAATTATTGGGATTATTCCAATTCTAAACTGCCAAGAAGCACATCAAAAACGATGTGCTTCTTTTTCTTTTCTACGCATTTTTCTTCAATGATACATTCAAATAACTTTTCCCGGATATTGTCTTATTAAATGCGATAAAACAAACTACCAAAATTGTTCCCGCAATAAATCCGACCAGCCCGAATAATGTGGTTAAAATCAATAGCATCAATCTCATGAACTTGAGTGCATAGCCAAGTTCAAAGTTTGGCTGCGTATAATTTGCCACAGCTACGAATGCCATATATAACATAATCTCTGACGAGAACCAGCCGGATTTTACCGCGAATTCTCCCATAACGATACCTGCGATAACACTGAGCGGTGTACTTAGCATACTCGGTGTACTCATGGCGGCAATCCGAAGCCCATCAATCGCCAGTTCCAAAATCAAAAACTGATAAATCACAGGGACGTTAACGGTACCTCTTATCTTTATGAATTGCAGTGCATCCGGAAGCCACTGCGGATTATCTATCAACAACATAAACAGCGGAGTCCCAAATACAGTCGCTATGGTAATAATCGCTCTTGCAATCTTCAGATACACATTTGTGATTGTCGGAAAATAGTAATCATTTGCCTCTTCTATAAAATCAAAAATAGAGGTCGGCACAATCATAGCTGACGGAGAATTGTCTACCAGAATTACGATTTTCCCTTCCAGCAGGCATGCCGATGCCGTGTCCGGTCGCTCTGTAAACTTAAATTTTGGAAATGGATTAAACCATTTTCGCTTAAAGAGTGCCTCCGCCAGACTTTGCTGATTCATGCGGAGTGCATCGCAGTCAATCGCATCTAACCGCTCACGTACTTTTTTCAACAGCTTTTCATCTACCCTGTCGGACATATAGCAGAGTGTCACGTCCGTCCTTGAACTACGCCCCACATCGAACATTTTCATCACCAGATGCGGGTCTCGGATTCTTCTTCGGATAAGCGCTGTATTAAACACTACCGTCTCTACAAACCCATCACGAGAACCACGAAGCGACTTATCCTTTTCCGGCTCATCCACACTTCTTGCAGGATAAGTCCGACAATCAATGGCTATACAGGCATCATATCCCTCTACAAAAAGGCATGTCACACCGGATAAAATATTTCGGATAATCGTATCAAAATCCGTAATCACATCTACTTCTACATAAGTGACCGCCATCTTGGAAAATCCGCTCGCAGTACTCGGCATATCATCTTTTTTGATTGCAAAAAATGACGTCATCAGTTTTTGCATGGTGTCATCCTTGATAAATCCATCTATAAAAAAGAACGTACTTTGTCGTTCTCCAATAATAATGTCTCTTTGGAGCAAATCAAAGCTCTCTTGAATCGGCAGCGTGTTTCGTATAAAATCCACATTTTCCTTTAATGTGGGAAACACCGTCCCATAATTTGCCATAAAAAAACCTCCAATCAGAATTCATAACGTTAGAATATCCAAAATCGGAGGTTTTATGTGTTTTATTTACCTGTAGAACCAAATCCGCCCACACCACGTACGGTATCGCTAAGTTCCGTCACTTCTTCAAACTCTATTGCCAAAAACGGCACTACAACAAGTTGTGCGATCTTTTGTCCCGGTGTTACGGTACGAACCACTTCACTGTCATTGTGAAGTGCTACGCAAACCGGTCCTCTGTAGTCGGCATCAACCACACCTACGCAGTTTGCCGGGCGAAGTCCCTCTTTTGCAGACAATCCGCTTCTTGCAAAAACACCGCCCCAGTAACCTTTCGGAATTTCCATTGCCACACCCGTGTTAATCATATATGTTTCGTGCGGTTTGAGCTCGATTGCTTCCTGCAAATCAGCGAACAAATCATATCCTGCTGCGTATGCGCTCCCTCTTTCCGGGAGACGTGCCGTCTCGCTTAATTTTTTAATATTAATTTTCATATACTACTCTCCTGTTTATTCGCAGTCATCCTCGTGCAAAACTATTTCTCCGGATGCCAACGTTTTTTGTACATCAATCACACGTTGATTTGCGCTTCCTACCCAGTGAAGATTGACGTCCTTTTGAGCTACAACAAATTCACCATCGACCAATACGTCCAATGATTCCATTAACGGCATGTGTTGCACTTCCTCCCACACAGAGCCTGTGTATAACCAAATGGATTTTTCCGGATATTTTTCTTTAATCTCTCTCGCCAAAGCAGTCACATCATACGCATTTGCAATATGAAGCGGGTCTCCGCCGCTGAAAGTAATGCCATGGATATAATCTTTCTCCAGTTCTGCGAAAATCTCTTGTTTTGCCGCTTCATCAAACTCCAAGCCGCCATTTGGATCCCATGTAACCGGATTTTGACATTCTTTACAGCAATGAGAACAGCCTGCCACCCAAAGTACTACACGAAGTCCGTCACCATTGAGCATGTCATCTTTTGTAATGTTATGATATCGCATATTACATTGATTTCCTTTCCGCTATTTCTGCCATCTTTGCATCGTTCAAACGTGTATCGCCTTTTACACGTGAGTATGACAGATATCCATTCATACGGTCAATCTTTGTCAGATTTTTACTGCCGCATTTCGGGCATACATCCATAGATAATTCTTCGTGACCGCAATCATCACAGTAAGCCAAAGATAAGTTGACGCCCTCATAGAATCCCATGTCCATAGCGCGGCGAACCAACGACTTGATTGCCTCTTTATTATAGTTAATCGGATATTTTACATATTGAATCTTTCCGCCATTCATCAAATCCCAGAAACGGCCCTCCAAATCCTGTTTTTGAATTGGTGTGATGTCTTCTGATACATGACAGTGGAAACTGTTACTTACATATTCTCTGTCGGATACATTTTCAATAATACCGTATTTCTTACGGAACTGCTTCACCTGAACACCGCAAAGATTTTCAGCCGGAGTTCCGTACATTGCATATAAATGTCCGTCTTCTTCTTTGAACTCTGCAACCTTTTTGTTAATATATTCCATTACTTCAATAGCAAACTGACCGTCTTCTACCAAAGACTTCTTATTATGAAGTTGTTGAAGTTCATTTAAAGCTGTAATTCCAAAGGATGCTGTGGCAGATTTCAGCAACGGTTTAATCTTGTCATATAAGCCCAATTTTCCACCATAGAAACCGCCTTCACAGTAAGCCAGTGGATTTGTAGATGCCTTTAACTCGCCTAAATAATCATACGTACGAATATGAAGCTGACGAATCAATTCCAAATAGTAATCCAATACTTCATAGAAATCTTTGTTTTCATGTTTTGCCTTTGCATAAATCATAGGCAGATGAAGGCTCACTGCACCGATATTGAATCGACCCACAAAAATCGGGGAATCGTTTTCATCCGCAGGAGTCATTCCGCCTCTTTCATACCAAGGGGAAAGGAATGCTCGACATCCCATCGGGCTGATTACTTTTCCGTATTGTTTGTACATGCTTGCAACATAACCTTTTCCGGTTAAGCTTAACCAGTCAGGATACATCGTCTTTCTGGAGCATTCAATACCTGCTTCAAACACATCCTCTGCTTCTTTTCCCGGTCCGTGTAAATTCTCATCATATAAGAATACAATCTTCGGGAATAATACAGGTTTCTTGTGTCCTTTTTTGCCTTGTCCGTTTTGACGCACTTTAAGCATGGTAATGGTCGCCAATTTTCCGTACTTGGAAGTATTGATACCTGCTGTCACCGTAATAAACGGATAATCTCCACGGCTGGAAGAAACAGAGTTAAATTTATATTCCCATCCTTGGAATCCCTGTTCCATCTCTTTTTCCAAATCTGCCCATGCCACTTCTTCTGCTTTCTCATCTGAAAGTCCTAAGTCTTTATATTTCTTCAATAATTTTTCATGAGATTTCTTCGCATATGGCTCTAATATCTTATCTACTTCAGGTACTGTAAATCCCCCGTATTGCTGACTTGCCGCACTAAGCACAATATCTCCGATTACATCAAACGCAACATCCAATGTCTTAGGTTCGTTGTACCAGAGATTTCCCATCTCAACTCCGCCGCTGAGTACATTTTGCACGTCAAACAGACAGCAATTCATCGTATCTCTTCTTGCTGACATGTCATGGATATAGATATAACCGTCACGAATCGCCTGAATCTCTTCCACCGTCAGGAAAAACTTCTTATATAACTCCTTATTCAACTCATTGAAAATCAGGCTTCTCTTAGTTGATACAAGCGCACTGTCCGTATTACTGTTTTCTTTGTCGCCGATATACATAATGGACTGACTTTTTTTGTATACGTCATCCAACATTTGTACGAAATCCTGCTTATAGTTCCGATAGTCTTTATAACTCTTTGCAACGATAGGATTTACTTTTTCCAGTGCACCTTCTACCACATTATGCATTTGTGCAATCTGAATCTCTTCGATTCCCATCTTCTTAACTTCTTCTTCCACAAACTTACAGATAAAATCCAATTCCTCATCGGTGAACTTAATCAAAGCACGATATGCGGATTTATTGACGGCTACAACGACCTTCTGCACGTTAAAATCTTCTTTCGTACCATCTTTTTTGATAACTTTAATCATTTTTCTTCTCCTTTCGTATTTTTCCCTAAAATCTATATTTAGTGTTTCATTTTGATTTCAATCACTATATACAGTATCTCCATGTGAGATTAATATTATCATTCCCACAAATCAACGTCAACATAAATCCGAAAAAAATAATGCACAAAAAAAGGGCCTGTTTAAGACCCGATTTTTGGTTAAAAATATTTTATTCATCGTCTTCCAAAATATATGGCGTTGTCTGGTATACGTAGTAATTGAGCCAGTTCGTATAAAAATTATTGGCATGTGAACGCCATGTAAGAAGCGGCTTATTCTCACAGTTGTTATCCGGATAGTAATTCTTAGGCATTTCTATCGGAAGACCTTTACTCTTGTCTCGCATATATTCTGTGTGCAAAGTGATACGGTCATACTCCGGATGTCCCATCATATAAATCTGCTTCCCGTCTGCCGTCAT
>CAZRZV010000068.1:0-7191 GCA_964604665.1 uncultured Faecalimonas sp.
AATCCACGTTGCTACAAATGTGAGGTCACTTCATATTATCTATTGATTGCACTTCATCTTTGCAGAGGAAGTATTGCTTTGTATGGCTTTACTCTCCTCTACCAATTGCCTGATACTAATTTCATCTACCGTTTGATTAATACTTTCATTGATTCTCTGCCACACATATTTTGTGACACATCCTCCTGCCGCTTCACAGGAATCTTCCGGACGAAATGCCGTACATTCCACAGGCTCCAAACTGCCTTCCAATGCTCTAAGCACATCTCCTACCGAAATCTCACTCATATCTTTTGCAAGTACATATCCTCCACCGGCGCCGCGAATACTCTTAATCAATCCCGCTTTTTTCATCAACGTCATCAACTGTTCCAAGTATCGTTCCGATATTCCCTGTCTTGCAGCAATATTATTAATGGATACAGGCTCAATCTCACTATATTGTGCCAAATCAATCAGTGCCCTGAGTCCATAACGCCCTTTTGTCGATATTTTCAAGGTTTCACCTTCTTTACATTTTAATTCCTAGTAAACTGCTAGGATTTATCTTAGTGTAGAATATCACTCTGTTTTTGTTCTGTCAAGGTACATGTGCGAATAAATTAAAACAAAAAGTTTAGGTGAACTTATGTCTAATAAACGCACCCTTCTTATGGGAACTTTTATATTAACCACAACCGGTCTTTTAACCCGTCTCATCGGATTTTTCTTCCGAATCTTTTTGAGTCATACGTTCGGAGAAGAACAAGTCGGGTTGTACCAATTGATTTTCCCCATTTACGCCCTTTGCTTTTCTCTGACCTGCGCAGGAATCGAAACAGCCATCTGCCGTTATACCGCCAGAAAAGTTTCCCTCGGCAAAAAAGAGGAAGCAATACAACTGCTTTATATCGGTCTTGGTTTATCCGTAACATTATCCGTGATTGCCATATTGGTACTTCAATCATATGCTACTGATTTTTCCATCTACATTTTAGGCGATATAAGATGTGAACCTTTGTTACTTGCAATTTCATATTCATTGCCTTTTGCCGCAGTTCACAGTTGTATCTGCGGATATTATCTTGGTCTGAAACAGACAAAGATTCCTGCCATATCGCAGCTTTTGGAACAGATTGTGCGCGTGGCGGCTGTGTATCTCATTTATCTGATTGCCTTAAAACAAGGGGGACAAATCAATATTCTGTTTGCCGTAATCGGAATCGTTGCAGGCGAATGTTCTTCTTCTCTCTTTTGTCTACACTGTTTCAAAGTTCATACGAAAAGACAGCCACTGCATTTTTCTCTGACACAGACCATGACTCTCGGCAAGGAACTTGTAATTCTTTCCGTACCACTTACCTTCAGCCGGATTCTGCTAAATATTCTGCAAAGCGTGGAAGCTATTTCCATTCCGCTCCGTCTGCAAACGTTCGGATTTACTTCTTCGGAAGCGTTGAGTAATTATGGCGTATTAACAGGCATGGCACTCCCCTGTGTCATGTTTCCTTCGGCTGTGACAAATTCTATTTCAACCATGTTGCTTCCTACGGTTGCAGAAATTCAGGCAACCAAAAATGATTCAAAATTGAAAGAATTGGTTTCCAAGGTATTTCTATCCTGTATCTCGCTTGGTTCGATATGCTGTCTTGGACTGGTATTGTTTGGTTCTTTCATCGGTAACTTGTTTTTCCACAGTGAACTTGCAGGTGCTTATCTGAAAACACTTGCATGGTTATGCCCGTTTTTATATCTCAATTCTACTCTAATCAGTATTACAAACGGTCTGGGGCGTGCACATATATCATTTGTCATAAATGTAATCAGTTTGAGTATTCGTATTACCGGCGTGTTGGTATTTATCCCGCAAATCGGTATGAACGGATACTTGTGGGGATTGTTAATCAGTCAATTTGCAACCTTCGTACTTGCAACTTCCTATTTGGCTTTTTATCTAAGAAAAAAAGTGTAGAGGCGCAAACCTCTACACTCTCATATTGCCTATCATTATCTATTTTACTCCGCGAATTACTTCAAGCGCCGGATATGGATTATTGACGGTCATTAACGTAATTCCTGTGGCAATGGCACGTTCCACCTCTTCTTTGGTATCCGGACACCAGCACCATGGATCAATGCCTTTTACATAGTACTCATCTACAAGTTCTTTAGTCAAGTCCTCCATACCAATGCCGGATGAATAATAATGACCTTCTGTATCATTCTTCAAGTTGCTCACCCTGTGAATTGGAAATCCTTGTGTCTTCACACCATATTTTTCGTGTGCCAATGTAGTCACATCACCATTCCAGCAAGTAATTACATATCTGTCATGGAATCCATATGTCTCAAGTAATTTGATTGTTTTATCCAATGCTTCCGGACGATAATCCTTCATTTCTACATTTAAGAAAAATGATGGGTCTTCAATTCTTTCCAACAATTCTTCAAAACGAGGAATATGTTGTCCTGCATATTCCGGTGCAAATTTGATGCTCGCATCCAACTTTCTCAAGTCTTCGTACGAGTAATTCTGAACAATACCTGTCCCTGTGGTTGTTCTGTCCAATGTTTCATCATGATGAAGCACCAGCTGGCCGTCTGTTGTCATTCGGACGTCCGTCTCGATTCCATTCAATTTTAAATCAATTGCTTTTTGAAAGGAAATCATGGTATTTTCCGGCAAGAGTGCCCTTACCCCACGATGTCCCACAATCCATACATTATCCTTTGATTGATTCCAAAACATATTTATGCCCCCTTGTTCATATCAAAATGCATCCAAAGTACAGTATATCTGTCTTTCAAATCCTTTCCGTAACGAAGTGCATTTGCGATTTTTTCATGCCCATATGTATCATCAAATGTTTTTATATCTAATCCAACACTATGTAAATATTCTTTCAATCTCTCCGCAGAAGGCGCCTCTTCCAAAACTGCTTTGATGGCATCCCATTTTGCTTCATAAATCGGAAAGCGGTTTACATCATACCATCCAAGTTTCTTTTGAAGCGCAATCACACCGTCAGCTGCCACTGTATAGATTCTGTAAATATCTCTTTCATATGTTTCATAGGAGAAATCACTCTCACATTTTGCCTTTGCGTCCCACGTTGTATTTGCAAGCAACTCTTCACGAAGGCTTTGTGTGTACACAGTCGAAAAGGCAACGTCAATCCCGTGTGCAAAATACGGCTCGTCATTTAGTATACCAACCACTTCAAAGAAATGCGACAGGTGATGTTCACTGCCGGAAGCAGGTCTTGAATTGCCGACATATGCCATAGCAACACCCACGCCAATTAGCGCTTCCATCAGTGTCTGAATTGCTTCTTCCTCTCTGTTTTGTAATTTTTCTCCCAAGTCTTTGGTCTTTTGAAGCATATCATAAGTCAAATCATATACTTCCTGACAAAAATATTCATCATTTACGACATGACTTAATTTCCAGTCATTGAGACACGAGAATTTTCCCAAAATATCTCCGTAACCAGCCCGAATCATATCCATCGGAGCATTGCGAAGAATATCCGTGTCGCCGACAATTGCTTCCGGAACATGTGCATTGTATGTAATCTTCATATTCTCCAGAATCATTGCTGCGCCTACTGATGCATAACCATCCATGGATGGCGCTGTTGCTATCACCTGATAAGGAAGTCCTGCCTTGTGGCTCACATATTTACAAAGGTCTTGTATCACCCCGGAACCGATGCCCATGATTAAGTCGATACTCTCATTCATGCACCCTTCAACCTCTGCAACCGCTTCCTCATTCGGAATCAAAACGCCTTCGCGTTCAAGCACAACTAATTGGTCTAATTTGGCTCCTAACTGTTCTTTTACGGTTTCACCGCAAACTGCATAGGTATTGTTATCAGCCACCAAAAGAATGTGTTCATACTTTTCAACCAAACTGTGGATTTTCTTCAATACTCCTGAACCAATCAGAACTGACTTAATATCGCAGTTGTGAATCTTACCACAACTACACTTATGACTTCCCAACAATGCATTTATGTTCATTTTATATACCTCCTAAAAATCTTTCATAACCTCCGGGAATGTTGTATAGTCATCAATTGTCACAAACTTAATATCTGACAAATAAACCGATTCATCATTACCACCCGGTCCGTAATCATCGCCTACATATAAAACTTCTCCGTGTGAAAGCCCATTCTCCCTGCAATACTTGTCCAATGCATAATATTTGTTAAATGGTACAGGAGCCATATCAAATGATGAAGTACCTCCGACAAAAACGTTATATTCCGGAAACGTCGCTTTTACATCCTCATAGAATTTTCTGCGTTTACTTCTATCCGGGTCAAAATTTAGCTTCTCGGCGAAATCTGCTTTCGTTCCAAGTAAGGGAAATGTCACACACCCTGAAACATGATACTCCACATTTTCACCTTTATAATCTGTATATCCGTATTTTTCTCTCATCTGTGTAACTCTCTTATCCACAGAATCTCTGTCACAGGGCAATTTGTAATCTTCCACAATTTCAATATCCTGTGTTTCACTATTATATTTTGCAACCTGCAATCCATAGTTTCCAACCATATCGATTGGATAATGTCCCATCTGTTCAAAGATACGGCGGCACATTCCTGCCCCTACCATCAACAGCTTATATTTTTCAGAAAGCCTTTCAAGCACCGCCTTATTTTCTTCACTCATAGGACTTTTATGTTGCGAAAGTGTCCCATCCAAATCAAATGCGATGACTTTAATCTTTTCACTCATTTTACTTTTCCCTTTACATATTTATCTTCTGTGTTAATATTACATTGTAATGTGCAATCGCGCAATATGTGGCGCTATTTTTGCGCAATCAATCAAATAAGTTCTATACAACGTGCATCCAGGAAAGATTTTGAGCGATGAAAGGAGCAACTATGATAAATGAAGAACGTAAGAATCAATTACTGAAAATAATAGGGCAAACCGGCTATATCGAGACGGAAAAGCTGGCAAAAAAGATGTTTACAAGTGCATCTACCATACGCCGAAACCTTGCAGAATTGGAAAAGATGGGCCTGGTGAAACGCAGCTACGGAAAAGTAACTCTGGCAAATGTAGGTATTGATGTGCCGATGAAATCAAGATTCCCCAAAAATCACGAACAAAAAATGGAAATTGCCGCCAAGGCAACAAAGTATTTAAAGGATGATTCCGTTATATTTATTGACGCCTCCTCAACATGCCTACATCTAATTCCATGTTTAAATCGTTATAAGAATCTGACTGTATACACAAACAGTATTGAACTATGTTCTTCCCTGGTCGATAGCGGAATTACCGTTTACTGTGTCGGCGGAAAACTGGTCCCACGCTCTCTTGCATATGTCGGCGAATATGCGATTCGTATGATTCAAACTGTCTTTTTTGATGCTTTGTTCTTCTCCAGCAGCGGCTATGCAAACGGAATCATTACCGATTATTCGGAAGCAGAAACACATCTGCGGAGAGAATTGATAAAGCAATCGAAACAGACCTATTTTCTATGTGATACCAGCAAAATCGGTCAAAGTTTTAACTATGTAGTATGCCGTAAGGAAGATATCTCTCAAATGATTACGGAAGATTCATAATATCTGTCAGAGTATCCATTTGAGTAACATCGGACTTAAATAAGTTTCCAGCAGAATTCCCATAAACATTAGGAGCAGTACAAAGACTGTTTTTGTGCTGTTCCATTGTCTGCGTGGATAATAATACAAATACAAAATGAATATACCATATGCAAATCCGTAGAAAATCATATGCGGAAAGATTCCTGCCACACAAAACAAAATACCTTTTATCCCTGATTGGATGGCCGCGGACACACATGTGATACCTGTCAAAAAGCCTGTCCAAATCATCAGAGCACTCACCAATGCTTTCTTCCATTTTATACATCCCAATACACATAATAAGATAAACGGGAACACTCTGGAGCGCACCACATACCAAAAGTATTCTTCTGCGACAAATTTCGTCTGTTTATATTGCTCTATGACATCGGATTGAAAAAAGAGAAGGGTGCCCCCTTGTCTTTTGGCAATCACATTTTCATACAAAATCCCTACAAAAAAACCAACTGCTAACAAAACGATTAGAAGTTGGTTCTGATTATTCTTATATTGTTTCACACAATCACCTCATCGCTCAGATATTTCATTATATGCGATTGAAAGGCTCGTATGACTATTTTATCTTACATGTCTTTTTCATTCAATTCTTTTTCCTTTTCTAAATCCTCCGGCGACATATACTTTTTATAGACACGTTCCAATACCAAATTAATAAGCAACATTGCCGGTGTCGGTATAACAACCCAAAGAAGCGGAAATGGTATTGCAGTTATGAATGTAACCATCAGAAAAACAGTTACGCCTGTAATTAGCCAAACTAATATCGTCCAATGCAGATTCATCGCTAAAATCAAGAATGTATTCTTAAATACCAATTTTGTTGAGCAGGAAAACCTTGCAATATATGCAAAGATATAAACACACCAAACCATCAAGATATTGAAAAAGGTTAAAAACAAAGTTGACAACGGTTGAAAAGTGATTTTGGCATTCTTACGAAAAACCAGAAAATCCACACCTACAATTGCCAAAAATACGAAGAACAGCATCCAAACAATGGTTGACTGTTTAAAGTTAGATTTAAAAGAGCCCCAAAACTCCCGCCATACATGACTCCTTCCGTGACGAATTACTTTGTTAACCGTATAATACAAGGCTGTTGTGGACGCGCCAAATGTAATAAGCGGTATTGAAAAAACAAGCCACAAAAAACTTAAAAACACGCAATCAAACATCTTGCTTAATGCGTTCAAAATAGGATTATCAAAATTAAATGAACCTTCCATATATATTCTACCTTTCCTTTTAAATATAAAGACAGGGTGTGCGATTAAAATCACACACCCCGACACTTACTATTTTGCGTAATCTGTAACGCGTGATTCACGTATTACATTTACTTTTACTTGACCTGGATATTCCAATTCAAATTCTATCTGTTTCGAAATATTTCTAGCCATCAGTACCATGTCTGCATCAGACACTTGTTCCGGAACTACCATGATACGAATCTCTCTACCTGCTTGAATAGCAAAAGATTTATCGACTCCCTTATATTGGTTTGCGATTTCTTCTAATTGTTTTAATCTGTTTGTATATGTTTCCAATGTTTCTTTTCTTGCAC
>CAZRZV010000069.1:0-7183 GCA_964604665.1 uncultured Faecalimonas sp.
TATCTTTTTAGAATCTTTTTTTACTATTTTGTCTAAGGATTCCGCTACAGAATCATTAAGAGTATTGTTATGTATTGATGGTTGTTCTAACTTAATATCCGAACCATATGTTAACTGCTTGTTGCGAACATCGCTTTCATTATCTTCGATTGATAAACTCATTTAAAATTCCGCTCTTTCTATGCCTTTCAAATCCCATCAACCACAGGGGATTTACTTTTAATATTTCAACCATTTTACCAGCACTAATATTAGAAAGTTTATGAGTGCCGTTTATGTATTGGCTAATAGAAGCCTTATTCACATTAGAACGGTTTGCGAGTTCCTGCGGTTTCATACTTAAATTAGACAATGCTAGTGATAATCGTTTTGATGTTACATCATGCTTCATTGATTTCGCTTCCATTGTTTTTTATTGTGTACACATATCATAACGCAAAGGTGTTTAACAATCAAATAAGAAGTTAAAAAAATTGAACTTTATGGCTGGCGAGAAAGTTAAACGATGTTAAACAATAAGGAAAAGAAAGAAGTTAGGAGTTGAGTCCGTAACTTTTTATTGCTATATTATTGACCAAAGAGAATCATTGTGCTACAATCCATGTGTTAAACAAAAAAAGAGAAAAGCAGAGTAAGAATGTGTGCGTTAAGTGCCGACCGGACGGGGAGTTGCCGGTTGGACGAAGAACATCTGATGATTACAAGGTGTTTGCGGTACAGGTTCTGCATCCCGCTGCTGCACATGACAGATATCAATAAGATGAACATACCTGCTATGCGTAGCTTTAAGGACTACTGCAAAGGAGGTATTTTTTATGACACAAAATCAAAGAACAAAAACACAAACAATGGCAAAAAGATTGGCGACAGATGCGATATTAATTGCACTGTACATCATTCTATCAAGGCTGGCAATTCCTTTTGGCGGACTCAAGATTACATTTGAGCACTTACCGGTAATTCTGTGTGCAGTTATGTATGGACCACTGGATGCGATGGCAGTCGGAGGAATGGGAGAGTTATTCGATCAATTGCTCACGTTTGGCTTGACTCCGACAACACTGCTTTGGATTTTGCCGATTCTTTTCCGGGGACTGGCTGTGGGACTGTGTGCCAAGTTGTGTGAGAATCAAATGGGCTTAAAAGCAATTCTCCAAAAGAATATTCCGATTGTATTTTGGATTATGTGTGCAATTACGGGAATTCTCAGTTCCTGCCTAAATACGTTTGCATTATATGTGGACTCGAACATGTTTGGTTACTACTCTTATGGGTTGGTATTTGGTTCGCTTCTGGTAAGAATTTTATTGGGGGTCGCAACCTCTGTTTTGATTGCAATTTGTATAAAACCGTTATTACTTGCTCTCAGAAAGGCAAGATTGATTTAAGAGGAATGAAAGATGAACGCACAGGAAGCAATTGATTATATTCATTCCATGACATGGAATCGCCGTGCTACAGGATATGAGCATGCCAAGATTCTTCTGGAAAAGATGAAAAATCCCGAAAAAGCATTAAAATTTGTGCATATTGGCGGAACGAATGGCAAGGGCAGTACAGCGGCTATGACCGCTTCCGTGCTGCAACAGGCAGGTTACAGGACCGGACTTTATACTTCACCGTATATTCATCGTTTCCACGAACGTATGCAGATTAACGGTGAGCAGATTTGTGACAAAGATTTGGCAGAAGTGACGGAGTATGTGAAATCATTTGCAGATACTTTGGAAGAATGTCCTTCTGAATTTGCTCTCGTATGCTGTATTGCTTTTGAATACTTTGCAAGGCAGAAATGTGATATTGTGGTTTTGGAAGTAGGCATGGGTGGAGAGAGTGATTCCACGAATGTTATTGAGTGTCCGGAAGTGGCAATTTTAACCAATATCGGACTCGACCATACGGAATATTTGGGGAATACCATAGAAGAAATTGCAAGAACCAAAGCCGGAATTTTAAAAGGAAACAGTTCGGCAGTGATTTATCGCAATATTTTATCGGTAGAAACTTTGTTAGAGAAGATTTGTATGGAAAGAAATATCAGATGCATTTTTCCTGATTTTGACAGTATCACTCCGACGGATAAATCTTTGGATGGACAGACCTTTGATTTCGGCAGACGAAAAGACATTTTCATCCCGCTTTTGGGACGGCATCAAATGAAAAATGCAGCAGTTGTCATTTCTGCCATTGATATTCTAAAAGAAAAGGGCTGGAAGATATCGGAAGAGGACTTGCGGGAAGGCTTACGGCATGTGAGATGGCCGGACCGTTTTGAGATAATCAGTAAGGAACCGCTTTTCATTATTGACGGTGGGCACAATCCGCAGTGTGTGGAAGCACTGGTGGGGAATATCAGGGATTACTTATCAGAGTATCGCGTCATTGTACTCACAGGGGTGTTAGAAGATAAGGATTACACAGAGATGTATGAGCAGATGATTCCATATATCGATGAGTTTGTCTGTATCACACCTCCAAGTCCGCGAAAGATGGAAAGCGTGAAACTTGCAAAGTGTCTTGCGGACATGGGAGCAAAAGCAACAGCATGCACGACAATCCAAGAAGGGGTGGATTTGTCGTTAGAACTTGCAAAGACAGGTGGAGCAGTGCTTTGCTTCGGTTCTTTGTATTCGATTAGTGAGATTCAAAAAAGTTTTGAGAACCGTCAATAAAAGTTGTAGAAATAAAAAATATATGGTAAAATGGTCGGATAAGCAGGAGGAAGTGGATATGAGTTATGCAGATCAGGTCTTTATAGATATGTGCCGTGATATTATTGATAATGGTGTCAGTACAGAAGGTGAAAAAGTTCGTCCGAAGTGGGAGGATGGTTCTTATGCTTATACGGTCAAGAAATTCTGTGTGGTAAATCGCTATGATTTATCGAAAGAGTTTCCGGCACTGACGCTGAGACGCACGGGAATTAAAAGCTGCGTGGATGAGCTTCTTTGGATTTGGCAGAGAAAGTCGAACAATATCCACGACTTGAAACCGCATATCTGGGACAGCTGGGCAGATGAAGATGGTTCTATCGGAAAAGCATATGGTTATCAGATGCAGGTGAAACATCAATATAAAGAAGGTATGATGGATCAGGTTGACCGTGTGATTTATGATTTGAAGAACAATCCGTACAGCCGCCGTATTATGACAAATATCTACGTGCATCAAGATTTGCACGAGATGAATTTGTATCCATGTGCTTACAGCATGACATTTAATGTGACAAAGAAAGAAGGCAGTGACAAGCTGGTTTTAAATGCCATTTTAAATCAACGTTCACAGGACGTGTTGGCGGCAAATAATTGGAATGTATGTCAGTATGCAGTGCTTGTTCATATGCTCGCGCAAGTATGTGATATGCAGGTTGGTGAGTTTGTCCATGTAATTGCGGATGCACATATTTATGACAAACACATTCCGCTTGTTGAGGAATTAATTTCAAGAAAGCCGTTCCCGGCACCGATATTTTGGATAAATCCGGAGATTAAAGATTTCTATGATTTCACACCGGATGATATTCGGTTAGACAATTACGAAACAGGACCGCAAATTAAAAATATTCCAATTGCGGTTTAGGAGGAAATATTATGAATTTAATTGTTGCAGTTGACAAAAACTGGGCAATCGGTAAGCAAAATCAGTTGTTAGTGAGTATTCCTGCGGATATGAAATTTTTCCGCCAGACAACGATGGGAAAAGTTGTAGTCATGGGAAGAAAGACTCTGGAAAGTTTTCCGGGCGGAATGCCATTGAAAAAGAGAACAAATATTGTTCTTACAAAAAATCCGAATTATAAAGTAAAAGATGCCACAGTGGTCAATACTGTTGAAGATTTGTTAGAAGAGTTAAAGAAATATGACGATGAAGAAATCTATGTAATCGGCGGAGAAACCATCTACAGACAATTGCTTCCATATTGCAAGGTGGCACATGTCACAAAAGTAAATCATGCATATGAAGCGGATACTTATTTTCCAAATCTGGATGAAATGGATGATTGGGAGATTACAGGTGTCAGCGATGAGCAAACCTATTTTGATTTAGAATATGAATTTGTAAAATACGAGAGAGTAAAATAGAACCGGGGGAAGATTTATGCGTAAAATCTCAGGAAATAAATTACTTGTAAAAGCCTTGCAAGAAGAGGGCGTTGAGGTTCTCTTCGGATATCCTGGCGCAGCTATCATTGATATTGGTGATGAACTGTTTCAGCAGGATGAAATTAAGATAATACTTCCAAGACACGAGCAGGCGTTGGTACATGAAGCAGACGCATATGCACGTTCTACAGGAAAAGTCGGTGTCTGTCTGGTGACGAGTGGGCCGGGAGCAACCAATATCGTGACGGGAATTGCCACGGCAAATTATGACAGTGTGCCGCTTGTATGCTTTACCGGACAGGTGTCGAGAAGTTTAATCGGAAATGATGCTTTTCAGGAAGCGGATATTGTGGGCATTACAAGAAGCATTTGCAAATGGGGCGTTACCGTACAGAATCGTGAAGATTTGGGAAGAATCATAAAAGAAGCTTTCTATATTGCAAGAACAGGACGACCGGGACCGGTTGTTGTGGACCTTCCGAAAGACGTGATGGCAGAACTTGGAAGTGCAGACTATCCGGAAACTGTGAATATGAGAGGCTATAAGCCTAGTTCCGGTGTACATCTGGGACAATTGAAGCGTGCGCTTAAGATGCTTAGCAGGGCAGAAAAACCGCTGTTTCTTTTAGGCGGTGGAGTGAATATTGCAAGGGCAAATGAAAATATGAAGAAGATTGTGGAAGCGACCAATGTTCCTGTAGTTACAACGATTATGGGAAGAGGCGCAATTCCTACCAATCATCCGTTGTTTATCGGAAACTTGGGTATGCACGGCGCTTATGCGGCAAATATGGCAGTGAGTGAATGTGATTTGTTATTCTCAATCGGAACCAGATTTAATGACCGCATTACCGGAAAACTTCATGCATTTGCGCCGAATGCGCAGATTGTACATATTGACATTGATGCAAGCTCCATTTCGAGAAATGTACATGTTGATGTTCCAATCGTTGCAGATGCATTGGAAGCGACAGAGAAGATATTAGAATATGCGGAAGCACAAGATACAAAAGAGTGGCTTGCATTGATTGAAAGTTGGAAAGCGGAGCATCCGCTTAAAATGCAAGAGAGTGCGAAACTTACACCACAAAAGATTCTGGATACGATTAATGAGACATTTGAAAAAGCGATTGTCGTCACTGACGTCGGGCAGCATCAGATGTTTACCACCCAGTATATAGAGTTAAATGAAAACAAAAAACTATTGACATCCGGCGGATTAGGAACGATGGGCTATGGCTTTCCGGGAGCAATCGGAGCACAGATTGGTAATCCGGACACTCCGGTTATCATGATTTCCGGTGATGGCGGTATGCAGATGAATATCCAGGAAATGGCAACTGCGGTGTTACAGGAATTACCGGTTATCTTATGTGTGTTCAATAACACTTACCTTGGAATGGTTCGTCAGTGGCAGAAGTTATTTTACGGAAAACGCTATTCTATGACATGTCTTCGGGCAGGCAAGTCCTGTGAAGGAAAATGTGGAACAGAAGGCTGCGAATGCCCGCCTTACACACCGGATTATGTGAAGTTGGCAGAAAGCTATGGTGCAAAAGGACTTCGGGTGTTCGAGGCGCAAGATATAAAAGCGGCGCTTGTGGAAGCGAGAGAAAATAAGAAAGGACCAACCTTAATCGAATTCATCATCGATCCGGAAGATTTGGTTTATCCAATGGTACAGCCGGGCGGAACTTTAGAAGAATTGATTTTGGATTGTTAGGAAGGGGGACTTGATATGAATTCAATCATGAAAAAGAGATGGATTTCTTTATTTGTAGAAAATCAGGTCGGTGTACTTCCTAAGATTTCCGGTCTGTTTTCGGGAAAATTGTATAACCTGGACAGCCTTACGGTAGGTCCGACAGAAGACCCTACGGTTTCCAGAATGACAATCGCAACATCCAGTGATGATGAAACTTTTGAACAGATTAAAAAACAGTTAAACAAGATGGTCGAAGTCATTAAAGTGTTGGATTTTACAGATTGTTCCATATGCATGAGAGAACTTTTGTATGTGAAAGTAAAGAAATGTTCCCGTCATGATAAAGAAGAAGTATTTCATATCGCGGAAGCTTTTGAGGGAACTATCGTAGATTATGGAACAGACAGCGTTTTAGTACAGTTTTTACATTCTGCTACAAAGAATGATGCAATTATTAAATTAATGAAAGAACAATTTCAGTCAATTGAAGTGGTACGTGGCGGTAGTGTAGGTATTGAAGCAATCAATATGACACAAAGATAGGGAGGCGTTTACAATGAGTAATAAGCAGATTGATTGGTCAAGTTTAGGTTTTGGATACATTCAGACAGATTTTAGATATGTTTCCAATTACAAGGATGGTGCATGGGATGAGGGAACCCTCACAGAGGATGCAAACGTCGTGTTAAGCGAGTGTGCAGGTGTTCTCCAATATGCACAGGCAGTCTTTGAGGGATTAAAAGCATATAGAACGGAAGATGGGCATATTGTGACATTCCGTCCTGACTTAAATGCAGAGAGATTGGTAGAAAGTGCGAAGAGACTGGAAATGCCACCACTTCCTGTAGAACAGTTTTTAGATGCAGTGGATAAAGTAGTTGCAGCAAATGCAGATTTTGTTCCACCATATGGTTCAGGTGCAACATTATACCTTCGTCCATATATGTTTGGTACAAATCCTGTAATCGGTGTAAAACCGGCAGATGAATATCAATTCAGAATGTTTGGTACTCCTGTAGGACCATATTTTAAGGGCGGAGCAAAACCAATTACAATTCGTGTCTGTGATTTTGACCGAGCTGCACCGCATGGAACAGGACACATTAAGGCAGGTCTTAACTATGCGATGAGTTTACATGCGATTGTAGATGCTCATAATCAAGGCTATGATGAAAATATGTATCTTGATGCGGCTACTAGAACAAAAGTAGAAGAGACCGGTGGAGCAAACTTCATTTTTATTACAAAAGACGGCAAATTGGTAACTCCAAAGTCTTCTACAATTTTGCCATCTATTACCAGACGTTCCCTTTGCTATGTTGCCAAAGAATATCTCGGTATGGAAGTGGAAGAAAGAGAAGTTCTTTTTGAAGAG
>CAZRZV010000070.1:0-7071 GCA_964604665.1 uncultured Faecalimonas sp.
ATAACACTCATTGCATAATCAATGTAAGATTTTTTCATTACATCGGAGTATTCTGTTCTGATTATCTGCTCTGTCTGCAGTGTCATTTGTCCCTTCATCTTTCGCCTCCTAAATATCTAATTCCGCATCTCTTGCGTTTTTATGAATAAATTCACGTCTCGGCGGAACATCGGTTCCCATCAGCATCTCTGTCACTGCGGAGGCCATTCTGGCGTCTTCAATTTCCACACGTTTCATAATACGGGTTGCAGGATTAAGAGTTGTTTCCCAAAGTTGCTGTGCATCCATCTCTCCAAGACCCTTGTATCTTTGAAGTGTAAACGGACCGGTCTGGCGTTTACGGTATTTTGTCAATGCTTCGTCGTCGTATAAATATTCTTCTTCACCATGCTTTGGAATCGCTTTATAAAGCGGAGGCATCGCAATATAGACATGTCCCTCAAAAATAAGTTCCGGCATAAAGCGATAGAACAATGTCAATAGCAATGTAGAGATATGGGCACCGTCTACATCGGCATCCGCCATGATAATAATCTTGTCATAACGCAGTTTGGAAATATCAAAGTCATTTCCGTACCCTTCTGAAAATCCACATCCAAATGCGTTAATCATCGTCTTAATCTCCGCATTTGCAAGAACTTTATCAATACTTGCCTTTTCCACATTCAAAATTTTACCGCGGATTGGAAGGATTGCCTGATACATACGGTCACGGGCAGTTTTGGCAGAACCTCCCGCAGAATCTCCCTCCACAATAAAGATTTCACACTTGCTTGCATCTCTGCTCTCACAGTTTGCAAGTTTCCCGTTACTGTCAAACGAATATTTTTGTTTGCTCAGAAGATTCGTTTTTGCCTTCTCTTCTGTCTTACGAATCTTAGCTGCTTTTTCTGCACAGGTAAGTACTTTCTTTAATGTTTCTAAATTACGGTCGAAATAACGTACAATCTCATCGCCTGTAACCTTACCTGTTGCCTTTGCGGCATCCGGGTTGTCCAATTTCGTCTTGGTCTGACCTTCAAATCTCGGGTCGGGATGTTTAATAGACACAATTGCCGTCATACCATTACGGATATCTGCACCTGTAAAGTTTGCATCTTTTTCTTTCAACACACCGAGTTCTCTCGCATACTGATTCATAACCGTGGTAAAAGTCGTCTTAAATCCGGTCAAATGAGTACCGCCTTCAGCGTTGTAAATATTGTTGCAAAAGCCAAGAACATTTTCATGGAACTCATTGATATATTGCAAAACAATTTCCACTTCAATACCATCTGAAGCACCTTTGAAATAAATCGGCTCGTGGATGACTTCATTCGTTTTGTTCAAATCACGGATGAATCCAATCAGTCCGTCTTCCTCGTGATATACGATATGCTCTACTTCCGGATTTCTTCTGTCTTCAAAAATGATGGTAAGGTTTGGATTCAGATATGCCGTCTCATGAAGACGGCTCTTGATTTCCTCTTCTTTAAATCTTGTCTTGTCAAAAATCGTATCGTCCGGAAGAAAATTCACTTCCGTACCTGTCTTTTTTGTTTTTCCGATAATCGGGAGCAATCCATTTTCCAGCTTGACAACCGGAACACCTTTTTCATATCGGTCATGGTGAATACCGCCCTCACGGCTGATTTTTACATCCATATAAACAGAAAGCGCATTTACAACCGAAGAACCCACACCATGGAGACCACCGCTTGTTTTATAAGATGAATCATCAAATTTTCCACCCGCATGCAAAGTCGTGTATACCACACGTGCAGCCGGAATTCCTTTTTGATGCATTCCGACAGGGACGCCTCGCCCATTATCAATCACTGTTGCCGAACCGTCCTTTTCCAAATATACTTCAATCGTATCGCAGAATCCCGCCAAATGTTCATCCACTGCATTGTCTACGATTTCATATACCAAATGGTTTAATCCTTTTGTGGAAACGCTTCCGATATACATCCCCGGTCTCATACGAACCGCTTCCAATCCCTCTAAAACAGCAATACTGTCTGCATCATATGTATTTTGCTTCGCCATTTGCTTTCAAACCTCTCTTTTATCATTTCCGTTTCATCAATAGGCATACGCCCACTCATACTCCTATATACTATCACAAACTTTTGTTTCTTTCAAATAAAAATCAATATTTAGTGATTTTTTTACTTTACCAATACTTCATTTAGTATATTCGCCAATATATCCATAGAATTTCTCACTTCCTCTACCGTATTTGTCTGTGCGCCTGCTTCAATGAGTAATGACTTTGGCATCATATGCAGGCTATAACGGTAACCTTTCAGATAAATGCGTCTTGTAAAACCGGGATACATACTTTCCGCAGCCAATTGCATTTGTAATGAAAACGAAAGGTTATCCTGAATATATGGATTATAAAGATATTCGATGTCACCATTTGTTTTTGTTCTGCTAAGTCCGTTGAAAAACATAATCCTTGCCGCCTGTTTCCCATTCACGTCCGTAACCAAATGAACATCGTCACGCACTCCATCCCGATGTAAATCAATCACTACTTCAATTGTAGGATATTGGTTTAAAATTTCTCGCACGCCTTTTTCTGACATCTCATAAGCTTTGCTGCGGTCCAATTTGCCATCAATCAAATCGTAAACCCCATCGTGATGAATGGTCTCAATCCCCATGGAATTTAACTTGTCTGCCAAATAGGCTCCCATCCCAACAATGCTCGTATTCGTGTCACCCGGCACGGAATCAGCAAACGTCTCTTGTGAATGCGTATGGAAAATCAGTACCTTCGGTCCTTTCTTGCTCCGGTTAATATGCATGTCTTTGGATAGCAATTGGTCCACATTCAATTGGTCCGGCCCTATGGTTGTCGTACTGTCTACTGTATACAACTTACTCACAAGATAATTGAAATCCCGCAATTTTTCCAATGACAAATCACTTGGAGTGACCGTCCCGCTGACCGCTTGCGAGCCGGCATGATTCACATTTATTAAATCCTCGCTAAACCTCTCCTCATCTTTTGCCTGCAATTCCAACAGCATGGCATATGTAAGTTCATCTTCTGTCTGTGTCGTCTGAACCGTTTTGTCTTCCAAGTACTTTCCAAGCGGAAACATCTCAAGAATCTGTCTGCTCAAAAAAGAAGGTTCTTGCATTCCGTCCTGATTCATGGCATAGTACATGCCCGGTGAAAATGATTTTTGTACTACTTTTGACAACTCTGTCCGAAAATTATGATTCCATGTATCTATAACTCTTGTACCACTTTTTAGCACAGTATAAATGCATAAAGATAACACAAAAATTCCCAGCGATATTGTGATTGCTTTCTTTTTCATATCGTCCCTCCGATTCTGAAAACTCTATAGCTCTAACAATATATGCCGGGAATGGATTGATGTTTCCTCTTAATTTGCAAATAAAATATTCAAAGCTTCCGAAATCAATAATCCCAATCGTTCAATGGTTTCATCAATGTCTTTCGGTGTCACAAACATTCCGTACAAATGTGGCGCCAGCAACTGATTTGCAGTATCATATTTCTCTTCCGGAGTCAGATTTTCCATCATGCTTTCCATGGTATCGCGGACAATGGTCGCTGCATCCACAACCGTAGGAACGCCAATTGCAATGACCGGAATTCCCAAAGTCTGCTCGGTAATCCCTGCCCTGTGATTCCCGACTCCGGAGCCGGGATTGATTCCTGTATCTGCAATCTGTATTGTTCGATTCAATCGCTTGGTGTTTCGTGCTGCCAAGGCATCAATCGCAATCACAAAATCCGGTTTCACTTCGCTTACAATACCTTTAATAATCTCTGACGATTCCATCCCTGTTTGTGCCATAACACCCGGTGCAATCGCACTTACCATATGAGTCTGTGTTTCGTCCATGGCATATTTCCCATATTCACGGATAATGTGTCTGGTTACATGAAGTTTTTCAATCACGTGAGGGCCAAGGGCATCCGGTGTCACATCCCGATTTCCAAGACCTACCACCAATACCGTGTAATCCTTTTTCTCTATCTTTAATAATTCTTTCAGATACTCTGCCAACTCTTCTGCAATTTCTAACTGATAACCTTCATCCGGGACTGTCATATTCGGAATCTCCATGGTAATGTAAGTGCCAACCGGTTTACGCATGACCTTTGCACCATTTTCTGTCAGAATCTTTACCGTTGTAATTTGAATATCCTTTTCATCATTGTGGATTTCCTCCACACTGACCCCCGAAACCTCCACATTATCTGACTCAAATCGCTCCTTGTCTTCCAATGCCAGGTCTGTATGAATATTGTAACTATCCAGCATTTCTACTCTGTACCTTCCTTTGTATGAATCTATAGCGTAGTTTTCGCAAAAATTCGATATTTATGTATTGACATTTTTAAAATGTTCCATTAAAATGTACGAGTATGCATTAGTGGGACGTCCGTGTCCGGACCTGTTGATGCAACGCTTGAAAACGAAATCAAATCACATATTTGGAGGTGTTTACATTGGCTAACATTAAATCTGCTAAAAAAAGAATTTTAGTGAATGAAACGAAAGCTGCTAGAAATAAGGCAATCAAATCTAGAGTAAAAACAGCTGTGAAAAAAGTAGAGGCCGCTGTTGTTGCTAACGATAAAGCAGTTGCAACTGATGCATTAAAAGCTGCTATTTCAGAAATCAACAAAGCCGGAAGCAAAGGTGTTTATCACAAAAACACATGTGCAAGAAAAGTTTCTCGTTTAACAAAACTTGTTAATACTCTTGCTTAATTTTTAAACATAGAAATCAAAAAGACAACCTACCGTCATGGGTTGTCTTTTTTTATAATCATTTTCGAATCATTCTTATAATCGCTTTGATAACCACCACTACTACAATGACTGCAAGCCATACCAATGCTGCCAGCATGATTAATGTGGCGACCAGATTTCCATCGTCTACGGTTCCAAACAGTGTGCCATAAAAATCCGTCATAACAACCGCAAACTGCGACACGATAAGAACAATCGCAATTACAGCCTGTACAAGAAGCGGCGAATGCTTTTCTTTCCATTTTCTATAAACCAGAAAGCCAAGGATTCCCAGAAATGCCAGCAAAATAATGATTGAAAAAGCGTGACTGCCTCGAAGAGCCGGTCTTGCCGCCCGAAGTCCTGCCAGGATACCGGCAATGACTCCTCCATAGATTCCCGGATTTATCGGCTTTTTCATGCCTGCTCTTTCATCTAACATGCGATACAGCCGAAGCGCCGGTCCATTCAATTCGCTCGGCTGATATCCTCTCAACCGGTAGAAATCGATGATATAGACATAATATGCCTTTTTTAGTTTAGAAGTTTCCAGAATATCACACAGTCTTTCTAAAAAGTCTGCGTTCTTTATAATCGGCTCATACTTTTTATCCCGGAAAAAATTTTTAAATGCCTTGACATCATCTTTATACTTCGGCGAAACAAGAAGTTTCAATTCTGCCGTTGCCTCCAGCACCAGTTCATGAGCTTTTGCCTCTTCTTCCTGCTTTGCTTTTTCCAACGCATCCTCAAAGGAATACGATTCCTTCGTTTCCTCTTCTCCCGGCTCATTTGCCTCAGGAGAAATCTCCTGCTTTCTTTGCAGCCCTTTAAAATTTAATTCGGACTGCGTCTCTTCCTCATCCTGATAAACAGACGGTTTTTCATACTCAACGTTCTGTGCGTTTCTCCTGCCTCTGCGGCGCGTCAGCGTGACATATGCCTCATGAACCTTCTGAAACTGCTCCGGAGATTCCTCCGGATGAAACTGTTTGGAAAGGGCCGCATACGCCTCTTTCACCTCTTCTGTCGTACTATTGGGTTCCAATCCCAATACTTTATATGCTGTCAACTGGTCCATGTAAATGCACCTTCCTCTTCCTCATTACTATCTTCCTGCTCATCCTCTTCTTCATATTCTTCAAAAATCATTTCTTCAGCAAAAGGATCATATCCTTCCACCTGATACATCACCTGCTCCAAAAACCGACGATATTTTGCTATTCTGCGAGGATCCTGCTGTTCAAGCAGCATTTCAAAATTGGCAATATAATTATAAATATGCTCTCTCATATAAGTCGGTGCTTCTTCAAACAATGCCCTTAATTTTTCAAGCACCAATACATTTTCTGAAACTTCTTTCGGATGTACCTTCAGTTTTTGCAATTCTTCTACCTTGTGCCGGATTTCTTTCTCGCTCAGATTCTGTGAGATAACTTTGGAAACAGATTCTCCGGTGGAAACCACCTTCGCATCCACGATTAGGATTCCATTGATATCATAGGTAAATCTCACATCGACAGCTTCTTCTCCCACTTTCTTTTTCGGAACCTTTACGGAAAGTTCAGAAAGTTTCAGATTATCCTCGGCATAAGGGTGTTCCCCTTGCAGAATTTCAAACCGCACAGACAATTGATTATCATGCGCTGTGTAAAACCGTTTTATCCTCGAACAAGGAAGCACCGTATTTCTCTCTATAATCGGCGACATATACGAATGATCCGGGTCCGCCTGATTTATTACCTGAGTTCCCAGCGTGAATGGGCAGATATCTGTCAATACGTAGTCTTTCACCTCTTCCTGACGCTCTTTTACCGCACAGATTACGCCCAGTCCCTGCGCAATCATCAGGTCACTGTTGCTGACTACAATTGGCAGTTCTTTAAAAATATGATGCAGATATGACTGAATCAGCGGCATTTTACTGGAACCTCCGACCATAACAACCGCATCCAAATCCCGTACTGATAAATCTCCGTCACGAAGCGCTCTTGCCAAAACCTCCTTGATTTTTCTGAGAAGTGTTCCGCTTTCATCCAATAAGCGCTGGTTTGTATATTCACTCTGATAAGTTCTGCCATCTAAATTCAATGTCATCTTTGCAGACTCTTCCTCTGTCAATCTTCTCTTACAAAGTTCTGCCTGGCGAAGCAGAATCGCATACGTTTTTGCAGAAATACTTTCCTTCGGGAGTCCATGCTCTTTCATAAAACTCTCTGCCATAATCTCATGAAAATCATCACCACCCAGATGATTGTCCCCTGCTACAGAGAGAATCTCCACCATCGTATCAAAACATT
>CAZRZV010000071.1:0-6940 GCA_964604665.1 uncultured Faecalimonas sp.
CAAGAAACACCTCCAGTTCTTTTCCATGAAAGGTTATTTTTTTCATTATCTTTATATAATCATGGGAAAAGTTTCTATTTATTTCTGTACATTGAACAAACATATTTCCGGCGTGCTCGTCCAAGAATTTTTGTATGTTGAACATGAGTTTTTTATAGTCACTTCTCGGCATTCCGACATCCATATCATCATCCCAAGGAATAAATCCATTATGTCTGACTGCACCCAACATACTTCCACCAAGCAAATAGTACCTAAGACCATTTTCTCTACAATATGCATCAAATAATTTGAAAATCGAAAATATTTCTTCTTGTAACTCGCGTATTTCCATTTTACTATAGCATTCCTCTTCAAATAATTTTGGTATCTGACTTTTTTTGCATCATTTCAGATTTAGGTTTTCAACCCTCACTCATACACTATAATAGCATTAAGTCAGCGTCAAATCAAGAATTCATTGCGCATGCCTGTCCATTTTAGAAATATTGCTGTAAAATAGTCAATCATATGATATAATGAGAGCTGTGATACATATCACAGCTCTGTTATATTGCAATCATCAAATAAATATTAGATTGGAGCAAATCTATGAAAAAAGAATTTAAGGAAGCTTTAGAAGACTCTCCTATCATTGTCGCAATCAAAGATGATGAAGGTCTGAAAAAATGTGTAGAAAGCGAAAGTCGTATTATTTTCATTCTGTATGGTGATATCTTAAACATTCCCGATATTGTCGACAAAGTAAAGGCTGCCGGCAAGATTGCCATGGTTCATATTGACCTGATAACAGGACTTAGTTCCAAGGAAATCACCGTCGATTTTCTAAAAAAATATACCAAAGCAGATGGCATTATCAGCACAAAACCAAATTTAATCAAACACGCTAAGGAACTTGGCTTTTACACCATTTTGCGTTTCTTTGTGATTGACTCCATGGCTTATGAAAATATTGACCGTCAGGTCAAGGCTGCCAAACCGGACGTTATCGAAGTACTTCCTGCACTTATGCCCAAAATTGTTTCCAAGATTTGTAAACTTTCTCCGACACCTGTGATTGCAGGTGGGTTGGTAAGCGAAAAAGCTGATATTATGCTGCTCCTTCAATCCGGAGCTGTCAGCGTCTCTTCTACCAATGAGAAAGTATGGTTTATTTAGTTTAAATAATAATGCAGACCATGCCCCCATTGCTGTCATTGACAATCTTCTGCATGGTATCTTGCAGTTTCACCTGACTTTCGTCATTGATGGTCATAATTTTATTCTTCATGCCGTCAGTGACAAGGTCTTCAATAGATTTTCCAAAGATACTTGTCGCCCAGACACCGCCTTCTTCTTCACTTTGCTCTTTGATATATTTCACCAAATCGTTTGCCTGTTCTTCATTTCCGACAATCGGTGCGATTTCTGTTTCAATGTTTGCACGAATCAGATGTATAGATGGTGCTTCTGAGCGAATCTTAACCCCGTATTTATTCCCCTGTTTGATAATGGTTGGCTCATCCAAATGAATTTCTTCTTTTTTAGGGCTAACCACACCATATCCTTTCATTTTTACGGATTCCATTGCATCTTTCACTTCATCGTACTCTTGTTTCATCTCAGACATATCTTTCATAACACGAATCAATTCATATTCATTTAAAATATCAACTCCGGTCATATCGCTGAGCATTTCATAATAATACTTTTCCGGCACCTGCATACGAATTTTTACGCAACCGGTATCCGGCTCGACTGCATCTAATTTGCACTCATCAATATATTCACTTGCACATTCGAACTTCCGCCCTATTGCATCCTTTATTTCTGACAGGGACAATATAATTTCTCTCATTCGTTGAATAAAATCCACTTTAATTTTATGATCCCTCGGCAGCATTTCCACCCATTTCGGTATGTAAAATTGAACCTCAGAAATCGGGAACGCAAGAAGCACCTTTTCCATAATGCGATGTATATCCTCTTCTCGGAGTTGTTCACAATTTACTGTCATGGTAGATACCTGATACTTCTGTGCAATTTCGTCCGCAACTTTCTTCGTCTCTTCACTATAAGGCTTTCTGGAATTTACCAGTACAATAAACGGCTTCCCTATCGCTTGCAATTCTTTTATAGTTTTCTCCTCTGCCTCCATATAATCAGCACGCTGCAAATCGCAAATAGAACCGTCTGTAGTGATTACAATCCCTATCGTAGCATGATCGCGAATGACTTTCTGTGTGCCGATACTGGCTGCTTTGGTAAACGGAATCTCATAATCGAACCATGGTGTTTTCACTTTACGTTCTTCATCATTTTCCATATGTCCGCTTGCACCATTCACCATATATCCCACACAATCAATCAAGCGTACTTTTACATTGACACCATCCAACAAAGAAATTTCCGCCGCATCCTGTGGAACAAATTTCGGTTCCGTCGTCATAATCGTTTTCCCTGATGCGGACTGTGGAAGTTCATCTTTTGTCCTCGCCTTATTATGTTCATTATCTATCTTTGGAAGTACCATCAAATCCATAAATCTCTTTATAAAAGTTGATTTTCCTGTTCGAACCGGGCCGACAATTCCAAGATAAATCTCTCCGTTTGTCCGCGCCTGTATGTCCTTATAAAGATCAAAAACCTCCATTTCAACCCCTCCTACTATTTCTTGTATAATGTATGAGAGGCATTGAGGAAATATTACAAAAGGACTGACGCATCTTTTGCATCAGTCCTCTTCCATCTTTTATTTGTCCCACGAAAGTTCTTTCTGCTCTACTCTGCCTTCACGCAACATCAGTTCGTGCACTGCTTCTTTCGCGCTTTTATTCTCAAATAACACTTGATTTACTTTTTCAATAATCGGTAAAGAAACATCGTATTTCTCTGCCAATGCCTTTGCCGCTTTTGCGGAATATACACCTTCCACAATCATCTGAACCTCATCCATAGCTTCCTGCATTGTCTTGCCTTGTCCCATCAGATAACCTGCTTTACGATTACGGCTGTGAACACTGGCACAAGTAACAATCAAATCCCCGATGCCGGTAAGTCCTCCAAAACTTTCTGCCTTGCCGCCCATTTTCACACCAAGTCTTGTAATTTCTGCAATACCTCTGGTAATCAGTGCCGCCTTTGTATTATCTCCGTAGCCAAGACCATCTGCCATGCCTGCTGCAAGCGCAATAACGTTTTTAAGCGAACCTCCAAGTTCAATACCGAGAATATCGGAACTAATATAAACACGGAACACATCACTCATGAAGGCTTTTTGTAAATATTCCGCCGTTTCTCTTGTCTTCGCACCAATCACACAAGTCGTAGGGAGCTTTCTTCCCACTTCTTCTGCATGGCTCGGACCTGACAATACAGCCACATCTGCTTCCGGAAGTTCTTCTTCAATTTGCTCTGACAACGTCATTAAAGTATTTTCTTCAATTCCCTTCGCGACATTTACAATCTTTTGACCTTTTTTGATATATGGCTGCATGCTGTGCGCAGTGCCGCGCGTGAAGATAGATGGAACAGCAAGCACAAGGAAATCCTTATCCTTCATACCTTCTTCCAAATCGTTTGTTATCAAAATATCCTCCGGCAATCTCACACCCGGAAGTTTGTTTTTATGCTCACGCTCGGTTTGAAGCATTTCCACTTCCTTTTTATCAATGGACCATATTGTTACCTGATGTCCATTGTTATGAAGCAGCACCGACAACGCTGTTCCCCAACTTCCTGCACCTAAAATACCTACTCTTGCCATAATAGACCTCCTATGCTATTTTTTCCCAATTTTTCGAATATCTGTCTTGTTTTCAGTTCCTGCGAGCAGTCTTTTAATATTTGCCCTATGTCTCCAAAAAGCAATCGCTGCCAAGACAATCACAATTGCATAGAACTCATATAATGTCGCGCCTGTTAAATCAAAGACTCCCAATTGACCGCAAACAATCACTTCCACTACAAATAATAACATAATCACCAATGAAGCCAATGATACATACTGCGTGAACCATACAATCGCAATAAACACGATTGCGATTGACAAAAACATAATCGGGTTGATTGCTAAAATCATTCCTGCCGTTGAAGCAATGCCCTTTCCGCCTTTAAATCTCAAATAAAACGGATAATTATGTCCCAAAACGACGCCGAGAGCCGCATATGCCTCCAACAATTGAACATTTTCATGTCCGCCAAAGAGCCAACCCACAAGCAGCACTGCAACTACACATTTTAAACAGTCACCTATAAACGTAATTGCTCCCGCTTTCCAGCCCAATGTACGGAGTGCATTGGTAGTTCCTGCATTCCCGCTGCCGTGTTTGCGGATATCCGTATGTTTTATCATGCCGTAAATATAGCCTGTCTGAATTAAGCCAAACGCATATCCAATCAAAAGACAAATGAATCTTTCCATATTATTGTTCCTTTTCCTTTCGCTCGCGAATAAAGAATTTCAGTGAAGTACCTCTGAAGCCGAATGCTTCACGGATCTTATTTTCCAAATATCTGGTATATGAAAAATGCATCAATTCTTTGTCATTAACAAAGATAACGAATGTCGGAGGCTTCACGGAAACCTGTGTGATATAGTAAAGTTTCAGGCGTTTCCCCTTATCTGAAGGCGGCTGCTGAAGTGCCACTGCTTCTGCCATAATCTCATTGAGAACACCCGTCCCAACACGGAGCGTCTGATTTTCCATAACCACATCTATCATCTCATAAAGTTTTGAAAGCCTCTGGCCCGTCTCGGCAGACACATACATAATTTCCGCATATGGCATATAAGATAATGTATTTCGGATATCTTTTTCAAATTCATACATAGTCTTATCATTCTTTTCAATGGCATCCCACTTATTGACTACGATGATGATTCCTTTTCCTCGTTCATGGGCAATGCCTGCAATCTTGGCATCCTGCTCGGTAACACCTTCGGTTGCATCAATGACCATCAACACCACGTCTGCACGTTCCACTGCTGTTACGGTACGGATAATACTGTAACGTTCCAATTCTTCTTTAATCTTACTCTTTCTGCGAAGTCCTGCCGTGTCAATAAATACATATTCTTTCCCATTATACTTAATTGCTGTATCAATGGCGTCACGGGTTGTTCCTGCAATATCCGAAACAATAACTCGATTCTTGCCCAGCAATTTGTTAATAATGGATGACTTCCCTACATTCGGCTTTCCTACAATGGCAATACGCGGTCTCTCATCTTCTTCCTCTTCTTTTGCAGTTTCCGGAAAATGCTTTGTCACCTCGTCAAGCATATCTCCGATTCCCAATCTGGATGAAGCGGATACCGGAATCGGCTCTCCTATACCAAGGTTATAGAATTCGTACACATCTGGCATAAATTTTTCAAAACTGTCTACTTTATTTACTACCAAAACAACCGGCTTTCCGGAACGTCTAAGCATGTCAGCCACTTTGGAATCCGCATCCACAAGACCCTGTCTTACATCTGTAAGGAAAATAATCACATCTGCCGTGTCGATGGCAATCTGTGCCTGCTCTCTCATCTGGGATAAAATAATGTCCTTACTGTCCGGTTCAATACCGCCCGTATCTATCATGGTAAAATTATAATTTAACCACGTTACTTCTGCATATATTCTGTCTCTTGTAACACCCGGAGTATCTTTCACAATAGAAATCATCTCACCGGCAAGCGCGTTAAACAATGTGGATTTTCCGACATTCGGTCTTCCAACAATTGCAACTATTGGTTTACTCATTTTTCTTCTCCTATATTAAACAATTTAAAATTGCATCTACCAAATCTTGTCCGCTTGATTTTACAACATCTAATTCCACTTGTAAAGAATCTTTTACTTCTGAAACAGTTGTATCATCCAGAAAAACTTCTTCTCCGTCACGAAGCATATTACATGGGATAAGCAGTCTCTCACCAAGTGCCTGTCCTTTCAATTGATTTATCAAATCCTGTCCGGTAATGAGTCCTGCTACCGTAATCATCTCTCCGAAGAAATCATTTCTTATTTTATACAAATGCACAATCACATTCGGATACTTCGTTTGGAGGGTTTCAATCATCTCTTTCAAGTAATCATATGCCGCAAATCCCGTAGCAATAGACAATTCAAGACTTCTATCATCACCTTCCAGCATCTCAAATGCTTGGTGAAACTCGTCTTGCAGCAAACGTATCATACCGACACCATTTTCTAATTGCAGATATCCATCGTAGCGGCTCTCTTCCGGCAAATCCATTCCCGCTTTGATATACCATTCATCTCCTGCATGTACAAAATGCAGACCGTAATTCTCATAAAATATCTTCTGCCACTTCTCGATAATGCCAATCACTTCTACCGCATCTTCTTTCGTAAACGGTTCTAACGGATAAAGTCCGTCGCGATATTTGGTAAGCCCAACCGGTACTACGGAAACGCTTTGCAACAATGGCAAATATTTCGACAAGTCGTGAATGCTTCGCTCTAACTCTTCTCCGTCATTGATGCCTTTGCAAAGAACAATCTGCCCATTCATCTGAATACCGCCTTCATAAAGCCTGTCCACTTTTTTCAGTGCGTCTCCTGCGAAACGATTGTTCAGCATCTTACAGCGGAGCTCGGGATTCGTTGTCTGAAACGAGATATTAATCGGTTCTAAATGATAGTTCACAATACGGTCAATATCATGATCGCTCATATTGGTAAGTGTTATATAATTTCCCTGCAAAAAGGATAGTCTCGAATCGTCATCTTTAAAATATAAGGTATCTCGCATCCCTTTTGGCATCTGGTCGATAAAACAGAAAATACAATGGTTTCTGCAAGAGCGATATTCATCCATCAAACCTTGCTCGAATACGATGCCCAAATCCTCATCGTAATCCTTTTCAATTTCCAGTTCCCACTTTTCACCATCCGGTTTTTGAATCAATAAGGTTAATTCCTCATCATTCACATAAAAATGATAA
>CAZRZV010000072.1:0-6862 GCA_964604665.1 uncultured Faecalimonas sp.
AAAAGCAGATACAAAGTTATAATATCCAGCAAAAATATTTATAAGGAAGTTGAACTGTCCCCGGATGCATCTGAGGTAAAGGTAGGCACAAGTATAGAGTGCGACGTTCGCTTGCGCAAAGATTTATTCTTTGGGGGTGTTGAGCTTCAATTTGTAAAAAATGGTAAGGAATGGACCGTACTTTGCTCGGACAACTTATACCTAACCGTAGGAGATATCCGGAAACTGGTAACAAAAACTTTGAAACATGGAGACACGCTTGAGGTTAAGTATCAGGAATCAGATATTGAAGTGTTTGATCTTTACTTTACTTTAGATTTTGATTATGAGAACAAAAAGTATGATGTAGAAATCGACATTTCTGGAAGAGAGCAGTTAGTTATTGGTGGAACCCCCAATGCAAATATTTATATTTCAGATGAGAACATCGGCGGAGACCGCCTCATTCTTAAGGTTAAGGGCGGTAAAGTGTCGATAATCGATGACAATTCCCAGTATGGAGTTTGCGTAAATGGTTCCAGAATTTCAAAGCAGAAAACCATTAATGATTTTGACTTTTTCTCAATTGCTAGTTTTAGCTTTTACTATAAGAACGGGAAGTTGTACACTGATGGGAACGAAAAAATACGACTGAATGGGTTGACGTCGAGACCATTGGAGCAGCAGTCGTCCCATTTTGAGTATCCCAATTTCATAAGGAACACACGTGTTGAGTATTGTGTGCCTGAAGAGGAAATCGAGATTAAACAGCCGTTGCCAAAACCGCAAAAGAACAAAAAGAACCTAATTCTTTCCCTAATTCCATCTATTGTGATGCTTGCTCTTATGGTAGTGATGCGTGGAATACTCGGTGGAGGTGGAACATTCGTTATATACAGCGTTTGTTCTATGGGTATCGGTATTGTAATGTCTGTTGTCACTTATTTTTATGACGGAAAAGAACACAAAAAGGCTAAAGAAAAGAGAGAAAAAGAATACCGCGAATACATTAGTCAGAAGGAGCAGGAGGTTTTATCTGCTCGTGTAGATGAATTACGTATTAGAAATCTTATTTATGAATCCTTATCTAATAGTATCAATGAGGTTCTCTCGTTTGGAAAGCGCATTTTTGAAAAATCGGATAAGGATAAGGACTTCTTAGACATTTACCTTGGAACGGGTACTGTAGAGGCAAGTGTTCCTGTAAAGTATACAAAACAGGATTTTATTGACACGGAAGATGTGATTTCTCAATTACCTGCCGAAATTGAAAAAAAATATCATTACATAGAAAAGGCCCCTATTGTTTCGAGATTTAATTCATCCAGTGGTGTTGGTATTGTTGGTTCAAAACCGATGCTTCAGAATATTTTGAAAAATATTACACTGGATTTGGCTATCCGGCATTTTTACAAAGAAGTGAAAATGTACTATATGTTTAATGAGTCTGATTCTGAGTCTATGCAGTGGATCAGATGGATTCGTCACACGCATAATGATGAAATAGGTATTCGAAACTTCCTGTGTGATGATGAAAGCAGAAAAGTTCTTCTTGAGAATTTGTATGCTATTTTGTCCGCTAGAGAGGCAGCGAAGAAGGAAAATGAAGCATTAAAATTTGATACATACTATGTTGTGTTTGTGTTGGATTCCTCTACTATCCGTAAACATCCAGTATCCAGATACATTGAGAATTGCAATAATTATGGCTTTACGTTTGTATTTTTTGAAGAGCACGAAGAATTTTTGCCAAAAGGCTGTACTGAAATTATTAGATTAGATAGTGATCAGACTGGCGGAACTCTTCTCGAAAGCGCTAATGGTGATGTTCTAACCCACTTTACCTATAATAGTATCTCGGATTCACTGGCAGAGACGGTTGCGTTAAAACTTGGTGCGATGACTGTTGAGGAAGTCAGTTTGGAGAGCGAATTGACTAAAAGCATTTCGATGTATGAATTGTTGAACATCTTCGCCGTTGATGATCTGGATCTTAAAGAGCGTTGGGCTTCATCTCAGGTATTCAAGTCAATGGCTGCACCACTTGGTGTAAAAACTAAAAATGAAGTGGTTTACCTCGACATAAGTGACAAAGCTAACGCTCATGGCCCACATGGTTTAGTTGCCGGTACCACTGGCTCCGGTAAGAGTGAGATTCTCCAGACATATGTGCTTTCAATGGCAACCTTATATCATCCTTATGATGTCGGTTTTGTCATTATCGATTTTAAGGGTGGCGGAATGGCAAATCAGTTTAAGGATTTACCGCATATGATGGGTGCCATCACAAATATTGATGGTCGAGAAATTAATCGTTCTCTCTTGTCTATAAAAGCAGAACTTGTAAAAAGGCAGTCTCTCTTTGCTCAAGCGGGAGTCAACCATATTAACGATTATATTAAACTATTCAAGAAAGGAGCCGTCGAACAGCCTCTGCCTCACTTGATAATCATAGTTGACGAATTTGCGGAGTTGAAAGCTGAATTCCCGGATTTCATGAAAGAGTTGATTTCTGCTGCTCGCATTGGTCGTACCCTTGGTGTACATCTAATTCTGGCTACACAAAAGCCTGCTGGTGTCGTGGATGCGCAGATATGGTCAAACTCCAAATTCAAACTATGCTTGAAGGTACAGACAAAGGAAGATAGTAACGAGGTTATTAAGACTCCGCTTGCTGCTGAAATTGTCGAACCAGGACGTGCCTACTTCCAGGTTGGTAATAATGAGATCTTTGAGCTTTTCCAGTCCGCTTACAGTGGCGTTAAAGTTACCGATGATGGAGATGATAAGACAAAGATTTTCTCCATATATGCTTTGAACAACTGGGGCAAGAAAACGATGGTTTACACTAACAAGAAGAAGAACCAGAGCGAAAATGCCAAGAATCAATTGCAGGTTATTGTCGATTACGTTGACGCATATTGCAAGTCATCTGGTATTGCTACACTGAGTGGCATCTGCTTGCCTTCGCTTGCTGATGTTATTAAGAAGGATGCTCTGGCGGAGTTCACCAAGTCTTCTCAGAGTGTAGTTGTTCCTGTTGGTGTTTACGATGATCCTGAAAGACAAGACCAAGGTAACTACTGCATTGATCTTTCAGAAAATAACACCTATATTATTGGTTCAGCTATGACAGGTAAAACAACACTTTTGCAGACAATGATGTTGCAGTTGATGAACTACTACACACCGTCCGAGGTAAATGTTTATATCATCGACTGCGGCAACATGACTTTGAAATCATTCGAGCATTCCAACATTGTTGGTGGCGTAGCGTTAACATCTGAAGAAGATAAAATTGCTAATCTTTTCAAACTCATTTTCCGTATTATGGATGAGCGTAAGAAAACCTTTTCTGACAAAGGACTTGGTACCCACAGAGCATATGTCGAAGCAGGATATACTGACATGCCTCAGATTGTTCTGATAATCGACAACCTTGCTGCATTTAAGGAATACTACGACAATCTTTCCGATGACTTCCTGGCCCTTTCCAGAGAAGGAAATAGTTTGGGAATTTCCATTGTGGCAACAGCAACTCAGACAAATGCCATGAATTATAAGGCGTTATCAAACTACGGAACAAGAATTTCGTTCGTTTGTAACGATACTAATGAATATATGAATTTGTTTGATAGATGCAGAATGGAACCTAAAGACACTGCTGGACGAGGTCTTTGTGTTATTGATAAGAGAATCATGGAATTCCAAACCGCGCTTTGTGTAGAGGGCGACAAGGAATATATTCGTGTTGAAAACATTAAAAAGGAAATCAATGTTTGCAATCAGAAATATCCGACTCAGCATGCAGTACCGATTCCGGTTGTACCTGAAATTATTAGGTTCTCCACAATTAAGGCAGACAACACTTTGTATAAGAACAACTATAGGGTGCCTATGGGTATTCAATATTCAACTGTTCAGTACACAATGTTAGATCTCACATCCATTGGTTTGATTGCTACACTTGGCAGAGAAAAAAGTGGCAGAACTAATTTTGTTAAGCATATGATGTCAGCTATTCAAACCAATTTGTTCGGATCCATAACCGAAGCATATGTTATTGATAATCCCGAGAGAACTCTTCAGGATATCAAAAAATATGGTTTTGTAGAGCGCTACACGGTAGATATTACCGAACTGGCAGACATTGTGGCAGATATCGAGAAAAAACTTGTTGAACGCCAGGAAGCTGTACTTAATGATTCCTCCTACTCGCTGGAGGATGAACCTTTGCTGTTGCTCGTGATTGAAAACAGCAAGCTATTTGAACACCTTCAGACAAGTAAAGAATTGTCTACAAAGATAATCCAGATGCTGAAGCAGTATAAGAAGTATAAGTTTGCTATTGTACTGTCGGAAATTGAAAATGCAAATGTACCATTCAATGCTCCGGACTTTATGAAGTACGTAAAAGAAAACAAGAAATTTGTATACTTCGATGAGATTTCTACTGTCAAATTCTTTGATGTTACTGCACGTCAGCAAAAGGAAAATGCTAAACCGCTGAAAACTGGTGACGCATTTGTCTGCCTGAATGGTGAAGTTGAAAGAATAAAGACTATTTTGTGTGAGGAGGGATAAGCGTGGCAAACTCAGGTGTAGAAAGAGTTGAGATCCAGATGTTTGACGATGCATTGGAAAAGTTCAAAACAGCTATCAACGTTTTTGAAACTGCTATGTCAAGCATGAATTCTCAGACCAAAACGCTACTGAACAGTTGGGAAGGTAAAGGAAAAGATGCATTTAATGATGCTTACACCCAACTAAAAACTGCAATTAAAGATGAAACAGAAAATCTTGTTGCAATCAGGGATGATTTGCAGGCAATTAAGGATTCCTATTCGGATTGGGATTCTGAATCCAGCAAGGTCATGAGCGAGAATACAGTGGGATGAGGTGGATGACATGACAAACAAGCAAAAATTAAATAAACTGTGCAACATCCGCACAGATTTAAGCGATGATAGTTCGCATATATCAACTATCAATTCTGCGATACAGTCAGTTGCAGATGATTTTGCTGATTTGATTAAGTCATCATCCTGCAGTGGTGTCAAGAGCAAAATTGAAGCTCTTAAAGAGCCGTCTCAGAGTAATGATAGCAATATTTCGACAGCAAAATCTTATTGTCAGTACGAGATAAATCGCGTTTGTGCTGCAATAGAAGATGAAGAAAAGAAGTAAGGAGGGACAGTTATGAGTACATTAGTTGTAGATTACGGCATGGAAAGTAGTTTTCGTAAGTCAATCAAAAGTGCAAAGTCATCTCTGAATAAGCGCGTTGATGATTATGAAAATATTGAGAACAGAGCCAGAAATATTCCAAGTAACACAAATAACTGTTCTAATTGTGCCTACTACGTAAAAAAGAAATATCAGCAGCTCCAGGGCAAGATCAATAAACTCAACACTCTTAATGACAAGGTGGAAGGGTTCATAGATGATGTAAAGGAAGCTGATAAGAAAGTTGCTTCGCGAATCAAAAAAGACACCAAATCTTTCAAGAAGAGAACAGGAATCGGAAAGAATAGCAAGTCAATTTGGGCCTCTATCTGCGAAGGTGTTGGAGATTTCTTTGAGTGGGTTGGCGAAGGCGTTACAGAGATTTGGGACAACATTAAACAATGGTATGAAGATAATAAATATTGGATTAATATTGTTGTTGATGTTGTATTGGTTGTTGTAGCGGTTGCAGCTTGTATTGGAACAGGCGGTCTTGCATTAGCGGTTGGTGTGTTTTTTGCTGTGGATGCGGTGTGCGATCTGATTTATGATGGCGCTGCGGCATATCAATATTACGTGAAAGGAAATGAGGCTGAGGCTGAAAGACTTGCGGATAAGGGCGGCAAAGACGCCTATATGTGGGTTGGTCGTCAACTCGATAATGCATTGGGAACAGACTTCTTCGAAGGAGCAATGGGAATTCTACATACTGGACTTTCAATCTGTGCAATTGGTTATTCCTTCTACAAGACCGGATCACAAATCCTCAAGGATTTAAAATTGGATAAAATCAAAGTCAAATCGTTGTTTAACGGTAACAAGAACAAGATTAAGTGGGGCTCTCATTTTAATAAAGAGAATATCACAAAAGCATTTAAGAATTACTTTGGATTCAAGAATGTACAGCAGAAGGATGTTATGAAGCTGAGGTGGAAGAAGGTTCTCGGGTTTAAGGTTGGAGAAACCTTGATAAAGACACCTGAGCGTGCAAAACAACTACTCCAGCTCAAATATATCTATAAAGGCGGAAAGAAAGTATATAAGACTATTTCAAAGTTTTATACTAACTTCAGTTCTGGTAATTACAACCCGTTCACGAAGACTTCAAGTGCAGTAACCGAGTTCTATAATGATCTTGTTGCCGTACCGTCAGGAGGTGCTTGATGACAAAGTTGAGTTTCGATAAGAAAACCTTCAACTGGGGCTATGCTTTTATGTATACGCTGCTTCAATACGTTTTTGTTGTAGGATTTGCTTCCGCAGTGTGTATTGTTGTACTGAGTTCGACAATGGGAACAACATTCTCAATTCCGGATGTATTATTACCCGTTATTGTTGCATATTTGTTTGTTTCCATTGTGGGGTTCCCCTTGGTTTCCATTATCAAGAAGGGATATAAGCGTTTAGTTATAGGCAGCACCGTTGCTTATGATGATGAAACAATCATATATGATAAGCTTGCAGACCGTCTTTGGACTGCAGTAGGTCATGTAGAAGAACACCATATTTATACTGTTTCACAAATAGAGTCTGTAACGTCAACAAAATTTGCTTACGTTGTAAGGGGAAGCATTGAAAAAGTTGTAGTTAATAACGGACGAAAACTGGAATCAAAAAGTGTTAGTGTGGTAAGAATCCCGAATGCTTACGCTAACAT
>CAZRZV010000073.1:0-6826 GCA_964604665.1 uncultured Faecalimonas sp.
GACCTACCGCTTAGGAGGCGGTCGCTCTATCCAGCTGAGCTACGGAAACATCTTTGAAATCTATTCAATTTTAGGCTTAGATTAACTCATTGTCAATCACTTTTCCTCAAAAGGCGGTCGTTATAACATATTCTTAGGAGGGGCTTGTTATATCCATTTAACTAAGAGGGCTCTTAAAAAATCTATTAAATTATAGAATAGAAACCAACATTTTGTCAATCACTTTTTTGTTTTGTTGTAAATTATTTAATTTCTTCTTTTCCGCCCATGTAAGGTCTTAACACTTCCGGAATTCTGATAGAGCCGTCTTCCTGAAGGTTATTCTCCAAGAAAGCAATCAACATTCTAGGTGGTGCTACCACTGTATTATTCAATGTGTGGGCGAAGTATTTTCCATCTTTACCTTTTACACGGATGCCAAGTCTTCTCGCCTGAGCATCACCGAGATTAGAACAACTGCCGACTTCAAAGTATTTCTTTTGTCTTGGCGACCATGCTTCCACGTCGCAAGATTTCACTTTCAGGTCTGCCAAGTCTCCCGAACAACATTCCAAGGTGCGGACAGGAATATCTAATGAACGGAACAAATCAACCGTATTCTTCCACAATTTATCATACCAGTCCATACTTTCTTCCGGTTTACATACCACAATCATTTCTTGTTTTTCAAACTGGTGAATACGATATACGCCTCTCTCCTCTATGCCATGAGCACCCTTTTCTTTACGGAAACATGGTGAATAAGATGTCAATGTATAAGGAAGATTCTCTTCTTCATTCAGTGTATCAATAAATTTACCAATCATGGAATGTTCACTGGTTCCGATTAAATATAAGTCTTCGCCTTCGATTTTATACATCATGTTTTCCATCTCGGCAAAACTCATAACACCTGTCACCACATTACTGCGAATCATGTAAGGTGGAATACAATACGTAAATCCTCTGTCAATCATGAAATCACGGGCGTAAGAAATTACTGCGGAATGCAATCTTGCGATATCTCCCATTAAATAATAGAAACCGTTTCCTGCAACTTTTCCTGCAGATTCTAAATCAATACCATTGAACTTTTCCATAATTTCTGTGTGATATGGAATATCCCACGCAGGAACCACCGGTTCACCGAATTTTTCCAATTCCACATTTTCGCTGTCATCTTTCCCGATTGGAACGGATGGGTCAATGATATTTGGAATTACCATCATGATTTTCTTAATTTGTTCTTCTACTTCCTTTTCTTCCTTTGAAAGCTCTTCCACTCTCTGAGCATTCGCAGCTACCTGTTTCTTTAACTCTTCTGCTTCTTCTCTCTTGCCTTGTGCCATACATGCACCAATCTGTTTGGAAATTTGATTTCTGGAAGCGCGAAGTCCCTCTACTTCCTGCTTGACTTCTCTATTTTTTAAATCCAAAGAAATGACTTCGTCTACCAAAGGCAATTTACTGTCTTGAAATTTATTTTTAATATTTTGCTTAACGATTTCCGGATTTTCCCTTAAAAATCTGATGTCTAACATATTCTGTCCTCCTGCTATTTTATATTTTTAATACCAAGCCCGAAAGCTTCCTGGTATATTGCTCTTTCAAGTGATTCTGCTTCTTCTTCCGAAAGTTCAATATAACTTTCGCCTTTTACAATTTCCTTTATATAATTGTAGCAGCCTTCCCTGCTATGCATGGAATTAATAATATATCCATTATTATTTCCATCCAATAATGTCAATGCAAAACTGAGTTTTCCTCCCATTTCATTAAAAGCATCATACCTTAAAATACCCACTTTTTGCAAACTTTCCAACATATCTCTTTGAATATTTTTAATATCTTGTCGGTTCTTTAAAGCAATCTGTGTGAGTTCATCCAATTCATCAAATTTTTCAAAAATGCTGTCTTCTAAGGACTTTCCGTCTTTTCCCTTCATGAAAGTTACATAACTTTCTTTCAGACGACCACATTTCATATTAACACGTATCAGCATAAAAAATAACACAATAATCAATATCGCCATAACGATAAAAATGATTCCCGGGTCAATACCAATTTTTCCCAATATTTTACTTTCCATAATCATTCCCCTTTTTAATTATTTGACATTGTCATTAATAAATCGAATATACGTTCGAGTTCTTTCTCCGAATAGTATTCTATTTCAATCCTCCCCTTACCTTTTGCCTTATTATGAATGTTTACTTTCGTTCCGATTACAGCCTTCATTTTTTCTTCCAAATCTCTGTAAATAAAGTCGTTTTCCTCAACTTTTTTCTCTTTTACAGGTTTGTTTTCTTTTAATAGCCGAATTATTTTTTCTACTTCTCGAACACTGAGCTTTTCATCAAAGATTCTCATAGCGAGTGTGTATTGTTCTTCCGGGTCTGTAACCGCAAGCAAAGCTCTGGCATGCCCTGCTGAAATCATCTCGTCAACTACCATTTGTTTTACTTTTTCGCTTAATTTTATCAAACGCATGGAGTTCGTTACCGCCGTTCTGCTTTTTGATACACGTTCTGCAACTTCATCCTGTGTCAAATCAAACTCTGTGAGAAGTCTTTCATATGCATATGCTTCTTCAATTGGATTTAAGTTTTCTCTTTGAATATTTTCAATTAAAGAAATTTCAGCCGCCTCTTGTTTTGTAAATTCTTTAATAATAACCGGCACTTCTTTCAATCCCGCAAGTTTAGCGGCTCTCCAACGTCTTTCACCGGCAATAATCTCGTAATAATCCTTATTCTTTTGAACAACGATTGGCTGAATCACGCCAAACTTCTTGATAGAGTCTGCCAATTCCAATAATGCATCTTCATCGAAGTTCTTTCTGGGTTGTTCACGATTCGGCTCAATTTTCGTAAGTTTCATCATTTGGTCTGCCGGAACAACCTTTTCAACCACTTTTTCCACAACTTTTGTTTCAACCTGTTTCTTTTCGGTACTTTTAGTTTCTGCAGATTTTACATTTTTATTTACAGGAATCAGACTGTCAAGTCCTCTCCCCAATCCACTTTTTCTTGTTGCCATAATTATTCTCCTTTATTAATTACCTCTTCTGCTAATAACATATAACTTTCTGCACCCGCAGACTTCGGATCATACAAATTTATTGGCAATCCGTGGCTCGGAGCCTCTGCCAAGCGTATATTTCTTGGAATGATTGTCTTATAAATTGTCTGGTTTAAGTTATCTTTTACATTTTCAACCACTTGCAGAGACAAATTTGTTCTTGCATCATACATAGTAAATACAACACCTTCAATCTCTAAATCCGGGTTTAATCGTTCTTTTACCAGTTCTATCGTATGTATAAGTTGGCTTAACCCCTCCAAAGCATAATATTCACACTGAATAGGCACTAAAACGGCATCTGCGGTAGTTATTGCATTAATTGTCAGTGTATTTAGTGACGGAGGACAGTCTATAATAATATAATCATAATTTTCCCGAACCTTTTCTACTTCATTATGTACTATAAATTCCTTATTCTCTACACCAATTAATTCGATTTCTGCTGCCGACAGGTCAATATTTGAAGGCATTACATCCAGATTTTCTAACGCTTCTTTACAAATCACCTGTTCAATATCTGCCTCGCCAAGCAACAAATCATATATTGAATATTCCACTTCGTTTTTATCTATTCCAAGTCCGCTGGTCATATTTCCCTGTGGATCCATATCAATTGCTAATACTTTTTTCCCAAGTGCAGCTAAACATGCCGATAAATTGATAGATGTAGTTGTTTTTCCAACGCCACCTTTTTGATTAGCAATAGCTATAATTCTTCCCATACAAACTACTCCTTCTTAATTCTATCTTTCAATTGTGTTGCTTTATCATTATACCACTTTTTCAAAGGATAATCCACACAATGTTTCACGTGAAACATAGTTTTTTACATATTTTGTAATGTTTCACGTGAAACAATTTGCATATGAAACAAAGAAGGAATGTTTCACGTAAAACATTCCTTTAAAATCTAGCAAATAGGCTCTTTGCTTGGCAATCCGGCTTTTCTTGGATACTTCTTTGCAGTATTTTGTATTTTCCTTACAACCACAAAAGAACGTCCGATTTCACTTCCCGGAAGTTGAAATTTAACCACATTCTGTATTTTCCCACCTAAAACATGAATTGCTTTCTTAGATTGTTCTAATTCTTCTTCAATTTCACCGGATTTGTATGGAATAAATAGTCCGTCTTGTTTTATATAAGGTATGCAATATTCCGATAGGGTAGCAAGATTTGCAACAGCTCTGGAAACACATAAGTCGAACTTTTCTCTGTATTCCATTTGTTTTGCAAAATCTTCCGCACGCCCATGAATCGTGTTTATATTTTTTAACCCTAATTCATCAATAACTGTGTTTAAAAAGTGAATCCTTTTATTCAATGAATCAAGGAGAACCACATTTAAGTGCGGGAAAGCAATTTTTAATGGTATTCCCGGAAAACCGGCGCCGGTTCCGATATCTATTACCGATTCCACAGAACTTATATCAATTGCCTTCACTATGGACAAACTATCCACAAAATGTTTTTCATTCACTTCTTCATACTCGGTAATTCCGGTTAAATTCATAACTTTATTCCATTCTACAAGAAGTTTATAAAACTTATAAAATTGTTCCTTTTGTTTCTCCGATAAGGTAATTTCTAATTCCTTTAATTTTAATTCAAACAGTTGACTCATAATATTACCTCATAGATTCCAAGTATACTAACAATACAGATATATCTGCCGGTGAAACACCGGAAATACGGGATGCCTGTCCGATAGAAATAGGAGAGTACTGTTTTAGTTTTTGCACTGCCTCTATACGGAGACTCTTAATCTCATCATAATTAATATTTTCGGGGATTCTCTTTGTTTCCAACTTTTTAAATTGTTCCACTTGTTTCTGTTGGCGTCTGATATACCCGTCGTATTTGATATTAATATTGATTTGCTCAATTACCTCATTCATAAGCTTTTTAATGCTTTTTTCTGAGTTATCCACATTATTTTCAGAGTTATCCACATTTTTTGTGGATAAGTCTATACATTTCTGTCTCAAATCCCTATTTTTATCAATCTTTTCCAATGCTTCATAACTTAATTCCGGTCTGCGGATCAATTCAGCTAAGGTAGTGCCATTCGTAAGAAGCGTACTTCCATATTGTTCCAAGACTTCTTGCACTTCCTTATTTGCACCGACATTTGTATGTTCTAATCGTTCTACCTCAGATAGAATAATTTGTTCTTTATTTAATACCCATTGGTATCTTTCATCAGAAACAAGGCCTATTTCATGTCCAATTCTTGTCAATCTCTGGTCTGCATTGTCTTGACGAAGCAATAAACGATATTCTGCTCTGGATGTCATCATTCGATATGGTTCATGACTTTCTTTTGTTACTAAGTCATCAATAAGTACACCTATATAGGCTTGTGAACGGTCTATCACAATTTGCTCACGTCCCAATGTCTTGAGCGCTGCATTGATTCCTGCAATCAATCCTTGTGCCGCAGCTTCTTCGTATCCGGAACTTCCGTTAAATTGTCCGCCGCTAAACAAACCTTCAATATTTTTAAATTCCAAAGTAGGGTATAACTGTCTTGCATCAATGCAATCATATTCAATTGCGTAAGCATTTCTCACAATCTTTACATTTTCAAGTCCCGGAACGCTGCGATACATCGCATATTGTACGTCTTCCGGAAGAGAACTTGACATTCCGCCTACGTACATCTCATTTGTATTGAGTCCTTCCGGCTCAATAAATACCTGATGTTTGTTTTTATCTGAAAATTTTACTACTTTGTCCTCAATAGAAGGGCAGTAGCGCGGGCCTGTTCCCTCAATCATTCCTGAAAAGAGGGGAGAGCGGTCCAAATTATTTCTGATAATCTCATGTGTCTTTTCATTTGTATAAGTAAGCCAGCAAGATGCCTGTCCAATCTGTACGTCTTCCGGATTTGTCGTAAATGAAAACGGCACAACAGTTTCATCCCCGAATTGTTCTTCCATCTTAGAAAAATCAATAGAACGCTTATCAATTCTGGCAGGAGTACCTGTTTTAAACCGATACATCTTAATTCCGAGATTTTTTAAAGATTCAGTAAGGTAATTTGCGGCTTGAAGACCATTTGGTCCGGTCGCATTACTTACTTCACCATAGATACATCTTGCTTTCAAGTAAGTTCCTGTACACAAAACGACCGCCTTGCATTTGTAAATAGCGCCTGAATATGTCTGAACACCCGTGATTTTTCCATTTTCTTCAAGAATATCGGTCACTTCTGCCTGTTTTACTTCCAGATTTTCCTGATTTTCCAATATCTGACGCATCGTTCTGCTGTAATTTGCCTTATCTGCCTGCGCACGAAGCGAGTGGACAGCAGGACCTTTTGATTTATTAAGCATTTTCGATTGGATAAATGTTTTATCAATTACTTTACCCATCTCACCACCGAGTGCGTCCAACTCGCGAACCAGATGTCCTTTGGAACTTCCCCCGATATTCGGATTGCACGGCATAAGAGCAATACTATCTACACTTACCGTAAACACAATTGTTTTCAGTCCAAGCCTGGCGCTTACAAGTGCCGCCTCACAACCGGCATGACCCGCCCCGACTACAACTACATCATATTCATCATTATTTTCCCATACAGAATTTGCTGAATATTTCATTGACTAAATCTTCTCCTATCGTTTCTCCGGTGATACTTCCAAGTGATTCATATGCATCCAACAAATCAATGGAATAGAAATCTTCCGGCATATCATTTTCTATACTCATAATTACTTTTTGTAAACTGTCATAAGCATCACGAAGTGCAGTCTTA
>CAZRZV010000074.1:0-6800 GCA_964604665.1 uncultured Faecalimonas sp.
GATTAATGCGGTATTAAACAGCTATGGAATTGCTTCAATCGAAGAAGCTGAAAAAATCACAAAAGATGCCGGATTGGATGTTTACAACCAAGTAAAAGGTATCCAACCAATTTGTTTTGAAAATGCTTGCTGGGCTTACATTGTAGGTGCTGCAATTGCAATCAAAAAAGGTTGCAGAAGAGCTGCTGACGCTGCTGCAGCAATCGGAGAAGGCCTTCAGGCTTTCTGTATCCCGGGTTCCGTTGCTGACCAACGTAAAGTAGGTCTCGGACATGGTAACTTAGGAAAAATGTTATTGGAAGAAGACACAGACTGTTTTGCATTCTTGGCAGGTCACGAATCATTCGCAGCTGCTGAAGGTGCTATCGGTATTGCTGAAAAAGCAAACAAAGTACGTCAAAAACCACTTCGTGTTATCCTTAACGGACTTGGAAAAGACGCTGCCAAAATCATTTCAAGAATCAACGGATTTACATACGTTCAAACTGAAATGGATTATTACACAGGCGAAGTAAAAGAAATCAGCAGAACAGCTTATTCTACAGGACTTCGTTCAAAAGTTAACTGCTACGGTGCAAATGATGTAACAGAAGGTGTTGCAATTATGCACAAAGAAAAAGTTGACGTATCTATCACAGGTAACTCAACAAACCCAACACGTTTCCAACATCCGGTTGCCGGAACATACAAGAAAGAATGTAACGAACAAGGTAAGAAATACTTTTCAGTTGCATCAGGTGGCGGTACAGGACGTACACTTCACCCGGATAACATGGCTGCCGGTCCGGCTTCTTATGGTATGACAGATACTATGGGACGTATGCACAGTGATGCACAATTTGCCGGTTCTTCATCAGTTCCTGCTCACGTAGAAATGATGGGATTAATTGGTGCGGGCAATAACCCAATGGTTGGTATGACTGTTGCAGTTGCAGTTTCCGTTCAGGAAGCAGCAGAAGCTGGAAGATTCTAATAATTGAATTAAGAAGAGATTGTAGTTAGACACGTCATTTTGATGTGTCTAACTTTATATTGTATTGATATAGAGAGGAAGTCAGTTATGAAAGTTATTACATTTAATATCAGATGCTGTGATGACCCGAATGGAAATTCAATTGAGGAAAGAGCCCCAAGGTTAAAAACTGTATTAGAAAAATACGATGCAGATATTGTAGGATTCCAGGAGGCTACGCCACTTTGGATTGAAAAAATCAATGCATATTTCGGAACAGAATATACTATCTTTAATAAATACAGAGCACTTGAAAATTTAGAATCGTGTCCGCTTATGTGGAAGACTGACAAGTTTGATTTGATTGATTCAGGATATTTTTGGTTATCAGATACACCTTGGATAGAATCCTTTGGAAACGATTCTGAGTGTGACTGTCTTCGTATTTGCGAATGGGTATTTTTAAGAGAAAAAGCAACAGGAAAGAGTTTTCACTATTTCAATACGCATTTTGGATTTGAAAATGGATATCAAATTGCGAGCGCCGATTTGCTTAAGAAGACGGCAGATTTGTTGAAAGCTGAGAATGTTATTATTACCGGAGATTTCAATGCAGAGCCGGATTCTGATTGTTACGCTCGCATGACAGAATATTTCGGTGATGCTAATGTCGTGACAGGAGCAGAATGTATAGATACATTTCATTCCTATGGAACAGAGAGTAAGAGAATCGATTATATTTTTATCAATGAAAATATTGACGTAAAGTCATATCAAGTGATTGACGATTTGGTGGAGGAAAAATACCCGTCAGATCATTACGGGGCAATGATAAAATTTGATATCAGATAGGAGAGTGTTATGAAAAAGATTTCAACAGGACATATTATGTTAGTCCTATCAGTAATTTTGCAATATGTACTGTTAATTATTTTATCGTGGTCGGGTATACAAATTTCGTATATAACTACTATAGTACTTACACAATTGATGATAATAACGCCTTTTCTTGTGTACTGTATCTGGAAAAAAGAAAATCCGCTAAAACTAATTCGACTTCAGAAGATTTCCGCGTTATCTGTCATACTTAGTATTTTTGTTGGGATTATTTGTTATCCGATAGCTATCCTCATGAATATGATTTCCATGTTATTTGTGGAGAATGCTATGACAGATGTGGTGGCTGATGTGATGCCATTCGGAATCGTGGCAGGAGTGGCTTTGCTTGCGCTATTACCGGCCGTGGTTGAAGAAACCCTTTTCAGAGGTGTGATTTATAATTCATACAGCAAGAGAAGACCGTTGGCAGGTGTGTTTTTGAGTGCACTTCTTTTTGGACTTATGCATATGAATTTTAATCAATTACCATATGCGATAATTCTTGGTATTATTATGGCGCTTATGATGGAAGCATGTGATACGATTCTTGCACCGATGATTATTCATTTTTCAGTGAATGCAACCAGTACAGTTCTTAATTATTTGATTCAGGCTAATACGACTACCGTAGAAGCAAACAATGCTGCAAGTTATAGAGGTCAATTGAGAGAGAATTTTGTAGCAGTACTCAAGGAAAATGGAATGGAATATTCGTCAGTACAATTAGATAAGGCTTTTATGGGTTATATGATATGTATAATTGCTATATGTTTGTTGATTATAGCACTCATTTGTCTTGTTGATTTGGCACTTGTGTATTTTGCATTTCGTGTAAATAAACGAAGACCGTCAGAGGTTTTCAAAGCAGACCATAGTGATACAGCATACATAGAGAATAAAAAGGGTGTTATGAAGAAAAATCGAATGATTGATATACCGGTATTGCTATTTATTGCATATGCTGTTATGATGTGCATCTTATCCATTTAATTAAAAAGGAAGTTCTGCTATGAACTTCCTTTTTCTTTTGATCTGCCCACTAAATAATCGATAGTTACACCATAAAAATCTGCTAATTTAATAAAGACTTCAACAGGCACATTGATTTTTCCTAATTCATATTTTGAATATGTTGTTTGTCGTATTCCCAGATAGTTTGCAATTTCCTGTTGCCCCTTATCGCAGTCTTCACGCAGGTTGCGAATGTTTTCGAAAACCATAAAATGCACCTCACTTTATTTCATGTTTCTATTATAAAAAAGTCAATAAACAGCCTTGAGAAAAAGTCGCAATAAGACTATAATGAAGGTAACAAAAAGACACATGGGAGATGAGAATGTGACAAATTTAAAACAGGAAATGAGGTTCATGGAATTTTTGTTGGGAGATAATACAGATTTTTATGAAGGTTTTTTGAAAAACTTATCGGAAGAAGAACTAGAGAGTTTTTTGGAAGAGAATTCAGAGTATCATCTGACAAAAAATAGAGAAGAAGAGTAATAAAAACTGCGATTCTCTTGAACCGCAGTTTTTGTTCACAAGTTTATTCATTAATGTCATCTTCTTCACAGTCATCATCGGTATCAGCGACAAATTCACGAACTGCAACTTTATTTTTGATACGCTCTTTTTCAATCGCTTCGTCCAGCAAATCTTTGATAGAGTCACAGTGTTTAATGTTTTTGATATCATAACAACCGAGATCTTTGTCTGTTCCGTCAATATGTATTGTACCAAGACCAAAAATCTTTTGAATCAATGTACGAGTCATACTTGTATTCATGATGCGATAGAGTCTTGCATCATAACATTTTGTGGTGAGAAACCCTATTTCTACAAAGAGTCTGTCCTCGCTTAAGCCGTATTTCGTAAATGTCCAAGGCAGACCACACCAGATGCGTTTACGCTCATACCATAATAAATTGTCTTTATTCATACATGTCACCTTGCTTTCGTGTTCATTTTTATCATCATACCATATTTAGAGAGATTTGTAATGCCCCAAAAATTGTTTTGTGCGTTCTTCTTTTGGATGTTCAAATACTTCAGACGGAGAACCTTGTTCTACGATGAAGCCATCGTCCATGAAAATCACATTGTCTGAAACATCACGAGCGAAAGTCATTTCATGTGTAACAATAATCATTGTAGTCTTTTTTTCTGCGAGCTCTTTGATAACCTTTAAAACTTCACCTGTAAGTTCAGGGTCAAGCGCAGAAGTCGGTTCATCGAAACATAAAATATCCGGTTCTAAAGCTAATGCACGGGCGATAGCAACACGTTGACACTGCCCGCCGGAAAGTTGATGAGGATAATTGTTCATACGGTTTTCCAGTCCCATTTGTGTGAGAAGTGATTTCGCCTGTGCTTCAATTTCCTGATGAATCTGTTTCTTATCTTTTTTATAATTCGGCAGTTTCTTTGCCAAAAGTTCTTTTGCAAGCATTACATTTTGCAGGGCTGTACATTGTGGAAATAAATTAAATGATTGAAATACGAGACCAAAATGCAGTCTCTTTTGACGAATCTGAGATTCCTTTTGTGTGGTCGGATCATCAGAATCAAATAGCACTTCATCATTTACGGTAATCACACCGGTGTCCGGGTGCTCCAAAAAATTCAGACAGCGCAGGAGAGTAGTCTTGCCGCTTCCTGAGGAACCGATAATGGACAGAACCTGACCTTGCTCTAAAGTCAGATTGATGTCTTTTAAAACTTCCGTCCGGCCGAATCTTTTTGATATATTTTTTGCTTCTAATATTGCCATATACAAGGCCTCCTTTACCTAAAGTAATCCAGTTTCTTTTCCAGACGTCCCAAAAGAATCGTCAGAATACCACTGAAAATTAAATAGTAAACGCCGGTAAAGAAAAGTGGCCAGATAGCTCCCGCAATACCGTTTGAGCCTTTCATGAATGACTGTCCTGCCCAAATGATTTCCTGCAATGCAATAATACGTGCAAGAGAAGTGTCTTTTACCAATGTAATAATCTCGTTGGACATTGGTGGGATAATCCTTTTTATCATTTGCAATAACTTGATTTTAAAGAAAATCTGAGTCTTAGTCATACCAAGTACGAGACCGGCTTCCTCTTGACCGTCCGGGACGCTTTGAATTCCACCGCGGTAGATTTCGGAAAAATAGCAGGCATAATTAAAAATAAATGCTACCGAAGCAGCAGTAAAACGACCTGCTTCGCCACCACCCCAGATAGGATTGTGAAAAATCAATCCCGGCATGTAATAGACAATCAAAAGTTGAATCATCAGAGGCGTACCTCTGATGATCCATACAATAAGCTTTGTAAAATAACTGAGTGGTCTGAATTGTGACATAGAGCCAAATGAAATAATGAGTCCCAAAGGGAGAGCTCCAAGTAATGTCACGAAAAACAATTTTAATGTTTGAAGAAATCCGATATTTAATGCCTTAAAAACAATCGGAAATTGTTCCAACACAAGTTCCATATGTAAATCCTACTTTCTTATTTCTGTTCAATGACAGATGCTTGAACGCCGTATTTTTTAGCGATTTTCATCGTTGTACCGTCTGCATAACTGTCTTTAAAGAATTTGTTTAATTTTTCAACTAAGTCGGAGCCTTTACGGAAACCAACGCCGTATTCTTCGTTATTCAACTTTATAGTATATGTTAAGTTTTCGTAATCTGTGCCTTCACCAACCATCGCTGCTGCCATAAGAGAGTCGATGATAGCAGCATCAGAAGTACCGGCGGCAACTTCCATTAAAGCGTCTGATTGATTTGCTACTTCTGTATAGTTGAAGCCATTTGCTTTTGCTTCTTTCTTTCCTGCACTACCGGCTTCTACTGCGAAGTTCAAGTCTTTCATACTTTCAATGGTTTGATATTGTTCAGCTTTGTCGGCAGGAAGAATAACGATTTGTGCATTGTTGCAATATGGAATGGAACAATCCATGGATGATTTTACTTCGTCAGTCAAAGTCATACCATTCCATACAACGTCAATAGTTCCGTTGTTCAATTCAGCAGCTTTGTTATCCCAATCAATTTCGACAAATTCAACTTTTCTGCCAAGGCTGTCTGCAAATGCTTTTGCTAAATCAGCATCAAATCCAATCCATTCGCCCTTTTCTTCATAATCCATTGGTGCGAATTCTGTAATACCTACAACTAAAGTGTCTTTGTCCTTTTCACCGCAGGCTACAAGTGAGAGCACCATGACGATACATAATAAAAGTGTTGTTAATTTTTTCATAATAAAATGTCTCCTTTTAATCTTAAGAATTTTTGACTTTTTTAGTGTAACGTATTAGCACGCTAAAGTCAACAAGGAAATGAGAAATGTTTTGTTGAAAATTGTAACGCTACAATTGAATCGTTATAATTTTGCTATTTCGGTGGAAAAAAGTAGATTAATGGTGTAAAATATTGTTGATAAAATAAAAAGAGGTAAGTTATGAACAATTTTAATTATATTGACTTATTTGCGGGAATAGGAGGCTTTCATCAAGCCATGAGAAATTTGGGAGGAAAATGTGTATTGGCCTCTGAAATAGATGAAAGTGCTATTAGAAAATTAAGGATTTGGGGCTGTGACGTGGTGGAAGAATTGAAATTAATAGAGCAAGCAATAAATAAGGCAGAACAAAAAAAGTTGGAAAATCCAACATTTTATGTTGAAAAATCTTTCTTTGCGTACTATAATATATGCGCAGGCATGCATAGAAGGAGGAATATGTCATGAGAGCATTATACGATAGGATAAAAGAAGCCAGAACAGAACTACACTTGTCACAAGATTATGTGGCTAAGTTTTTGGGCGTTAATCGCACTGCGATTGTAGAGATTGAATCCGGAAAGAGAAAGGTATCTGCGGATGAATTGGGTAAGTTTAGTGAGTTATTTCAAATCCCTGCGGATGAATTATTAAACGGAAGAAGCACAGAGATGCCTGAACTGTAAAAATGCACAGTGCGTGAAAGGCTG
>CAZRZV010000075.1:0-3720 GCA_964604665.1 uncultured Faecalimonas sp.
ATATTTATCAAGTTCAAATAAAACAACACTGATATTATACTGTCCCGGAACAATATTACCTATGTCAAAATCAAAACGAACCTTAATCTGTTCCCCATTACGAATATTCATACACGAAGATGACATTGACATGGTTACAGGGACTCCATCATTAGTCTTTAAAATAAATCTGATAAATAGATTTTGAACATCTCTGTTTCCGACAATGTCCATTGTACCGGAAACTGATTCATCAGTTGTAAATATTCCGTTCTCATGACCATCTATGGTCCAAGAAAGTATTTTTACAGAGCCATCGCGAAATTCCGGTGTTCTCTGAATCTTTGATGCATCGATTGTGTTCTCCGAGCAACGATATATACCCAAGTATTGTGCAATTGCCTCTTCGACCTCTCCCTCAAAAATAACCTTTCCTTGATCCAAAACCACACATCTATCACACAATTGACGAATGGTGTTCATATTATGCGAAACATAAAGTACTGTTCTTCCCTCTCTATTTGCCGCGTCCCTCATTTTATTCAAACATTTCCTTTGAAATGCCATATCACCGACAGCCAGAACCTCATCCATAATCATAATCTCAGAATCTAAATGTGCCGCTACAGAGAATGCAAGTTTCACGTACATACCACTAGAATAACGCTTTACCGGAGTATCAATAAAATCCCTTACCTCAGAAAACTCGATAATTTCCTCCATCTTAGCATCGATTTCCGCTTTAGTCATACCGAGAATAGCACCATTCATATACACATTCTCTCGTCCTGTCATCTCGCCATTAAATCCGGTACCTACTTCAAGCATCGATGTGATTCTTCCATAAATATCTATATCGCCCTCAGTCGGTCCGGTTACCCTAGAGAGCAATTTGAGCATAGTTGATTTTCCTGCACCATTGCCACCTATAATGCCCACAGCTTCGCCCTTATATATCGTAAGGTCGATTCCATTAAGCGCCATAAAAGTAGTGCCAAGCAATCTCTGGTCCACACCAATCTTTGTGTTTGGATCTTCCTTGCCTCTCATTTTTGCCCACCAGCTTTGTAAATCTGCAGTAAGAGTTCCTCCTCCGATTTGTCCTAATCTATATCGCTTTTTCACACCCTGAAGTCGGATTGCAACTTCTCGGTTCTGATTTGTCTTGTCCATTTTATTCTCCAATCCCTGTTTATCACATTTGGAATAATTGTAATACAATCGATTCTTAAACAGTATCCATAAAATTCTTTTCCACCTTGTTGAATATCATGATACCAAAAACCATCACAAATATAGTAATTGCAACCGAAATGAGATAAAATCCAATATCGACTGTCCCACGTCCAAGCACCGCATATCGGAACAACTCCACCGGTGGTGTGACTGGATTCATCATAAAAATTTTCTTTACCAAACCATCACCCATGGTTGAAATCGGATAAACAATTGGTGTGAGATACATCCATAGCGAAACCCCAAATCCGACCAAAATAGACAGGTCTCTATACTTTGTTGTCATACTGGAAATAACAATTCCAACTCCCAATCCTAAAAATCCCAAATGGATTAACACCAATGGAATCAGTAACCATGCCCACCAATTTGGATGCACTTGTCCTTGAATCAAATAGTGGACAAGAAAAAGCATAACTATAATAATCTGTATAAAAAACTGAATCATAGACGATAGCACATTGGATATCGGTGTTGTTAATCTTGGGAAATAAACTTTTCCAAAAACTGCTGCATTTGCTGTAAATGTAGTTGCATTCTGTGTCACGCAGGCTGAAAAGAAAATCCACAATGCATTACTGCACATATAGAAAAGAATAGAAGGAATCCCATCTGTTGGAATACCTGCAATTCCACCAAATACAAACGCATATATAAGAGAACTGATAAGTGGATTTAAAACAACCCACGCAGGTCCCAGAATCGTTTGCTTATATGTAAGAATAAAACTTCTCTTGGTAAAAAGTGCAATCAAATCGCGGTACTGCCATACTTCTTTTAAATTAAGCTCAAATAACTTATGTTTTGACGAGATGTGTGTATGATATTGTTTTTGTAATGTACTCATAGGAACTCCTTTTTAACTTGTATTTATGTATAGCTTGCTTGAATCTACATTTGCTAAGGAAAAACACGTTTTCACTTTTTTGTTTTAGTTTTTTTCTCTTCAATATTTTCTCAGCAAGCGCTAACAATTATTGTGTTCATCGTTCCTCCATTATCTGTCGAGTTGTCATACGTTAAAATTAATTCTATTTGACCATTCATCTGACACAAAATGCTTTACACTACACTGGAAAGAGTTTTTACACAATGATAAACAGAAATAATATGTTTTAAACTAAAGCAGAATCACTATAAAATATTATAATGTAGTGTCCTCTTCTTGTCAACAAACGCAAAAAATCCTATTTTTTTCTAACTATTTTTTCTGCAAAAAAGAAAGCCTTGCATAAGCAAAGCTTTCTTATGATTCTTATTCAATGTCAAGGTCGTTCACAATAATTCGTTTTGCCCTTTTTACGGGAATTCTGAATAATCGAAGTTACCCTTTTACATTTATAACATGCACTACTATTTCGAAGCGATAGCAGCCTGTGCTGCCGCCAATTTTGCGATAGGTACACGGAATGGTGAACAAGATACGTAGTCTAAGCCAATCTTGTGGCAGAATTCTACTGAACTTGGGTCTCCACCATGTTCTCCACAGATACCAACGTGTAAGTTTGGATTTACAGGTTTTCCTAATTTAAGAGCCATTTCCATCAATTTACCTACACCTGTCTGGTCTAATTTCGCAAATGGGTCGTTTTCGAAGATTTTTTCGTCATAGTAAGCTTCTAAGAACTTACCTGCATCATCACGAGAGAATCCATATGTCATCTGTGTTAAGTCGTTTGTACCAAAGCAGAAGAAGTCAGCTTGTGCGGCAATTTCATCAGCTGTGAGGCAGGCACGTGGGATTTCCATCATAGTACCTACTTCATAGTCTAATTTTACGCCTGCTGCTGCGATTTCTGCATCAGCCGTTGCTACAACAACTTTCTTAACAAATGCTAATTCTTTTGCATCACATGAAAGCGGAATCATAATTTCCGGTTTTACTGACCAATCAGCGTGTGCTTTTTGTACATTGATTGCCGCACGGATAACAGCTTTGGTCTGCATCTTGGCGATTTCCGGATAAGTTACAGCAAGACGAAGTCCTCTATGTCCCATCATCGGGTTAAATTCATGTAATGAAGTAATCAATGCTTTGATATCTTCTACTGATTTTCCTCTGGAATCAGCAAGTTTCTTGATATCATCATCTTCTGTCGGAACAAATTCGTGAAGCGGTGGGTCTAAGAAACGGATTGTAACCGGATTTCCTTCCAGTGCTTCAAATAATCCTTCAAAGTCTCCCTGTTGATATGGAAGAATCTTGTTAAGCGCTGCTTCCCTTTCTTCTACTGTATCTGAGCAAATCATCTCACGGAAGGCTGCAATTCTGTCTTCTTCAAAGAACATGTGCTCTGTACGACAAAGACCGATACCTTCTGCACCGAGTTCGCGAGCTTTCTTAGCATCTGCCGGTGTATCTGCATTTGTTCTGACTTTCAATGTCCTGAACTTGTCAGCCCATGCCATAATTCTTCCGAACTCTCCTGCAATTTTGGCATCCACTGTTGGAATAATTCCGTCGTAGATGTTACCTGTAGAACCATCAATAGAGATTTCTGAACC
>CAZRZV010000075.1:3730-6787 GCA_964604665.1 uncultured Faecalimonas sp.
TCTGTGAAAGTCTTTCCTGCCAATGTAAATTTCTTGTTTGCTTCATCCATGTTGATATCGCCACAGCCTGATACACAACATGTTCCCATACCACGAGCAACTACAGCAGCGTGAGATGTCATACCACCACGTACTGTAAGGATACCTTGAGCAGCTTTCATACCTGTAATATCTTCCGGTGATGTTTCAAGACGTACAAGAACAACTTTTTCTCCTCTTGCAGCCCATTCTACAGCGTCATCAGCGTTAAATACCACTTTACCGCAGGCGGCTCCCGGAGAAGCTCCAAGCCCTTTACCCATTGGAGTAGCAGTCTTTAATGCTTTTGCATCAAATTGTGGATGTAATAATGTATCTAAGTTACGAGGGTCAATCATAGCAACTGCTTCCTGCTCTGTTCTCATTCCTTCGTCAACTAAATCGCAAGCGATTTTAAGAGCAGCTTGAGCTGTTCTCTTACCATTACGTGTTTGAAGCATGAATAATTTACGATCTTGGATTGTAAATTCCATGTCTTGCATATCTCTGTAGTGGCTTTCAAGAATTTGACAAACGTTTGTAAATTGTTCGTAAACTTCCGGCATAATGTCTTTCATTTCGGCAATTGGCTGCGGTGTACGAACACCTGCTACAACATCTTCACCTTGTGCGTTAATTAAGAATTCGCCCATAAGTTTCTTTTCGCCTGTAGCCGGGTCACGAGTAAATGCAACACCTGTACCTGATTCGTCTGACCAGTTACCAAATGCCATTTCCTGTACGTTAACAGCTGTTCCCCAAGAATAAGGAATATCGTTATCACGACGGTAAACGTTTGCACGAGGGTTGTCCCAAGAACGGAATACTGCTTTTACAGCACCCATTAGCTGTTCTTTTGGATCAGACGGGAAGTCTTGTCCGATTTTTTCCTTGTATTCAGCTTTGAATTGATTTGCTAATTCTTTCAAATCTTCTGCCGTCAAATCAACGTCCTGCGTAACGCCTCTTTTTTCTTTCATCTTGTCGATGAGTTCTTCGAAGTACTTTTTACCCACTTCCATAACCACGTCAGAATACATCTGAATAAATCTTCTGTAGCAGTCACGAGCCCATCTTTCGTTGCCTGTTTTCTTAGCAATTATTTCAACTACCTCTTCATTTAAACCAAGGTTCAAGATTGTATCCATCATACCTGGCATAGAAGCTCTGGCTCCCGAACGTACAGATACAAGTAACGGATTTTCTAAATCTCCGAATTTCTTCCCGGTAATCTCTTCCATCTTAACAACTGCGTCATTAATCTGCTCCATGATTTCGTCATTAATTTGTCGTCCGTCTTCATAATATTGTGTACATGCATCTGTTGTGATTGTGAAACCTTGTGGTACCGGAAGACCTAATTTTGTCATCTCAGCGAGGTTAGCACCTTTGCCACCTAAAGTATTGCGCATATTTGCGTCACCTTCGGTGAACATATATACCCATTTTGCCATGTTCATGACCTCCTCAATTAATTTTGATATGCCAAGGCATACTCCTTCTAGTTTCCATTTTATACATTTTGTGGATAGCAGTCAAGCAAAAAAATGGGACATGGTAAAATCCAAAATGGGACACGGCAAAATCCAAAATGGGACATGGTAAAATCCAAAATGGGACGTAGTAAAATTCAATTTCACTACGTCCCAAATTAAATTCAAATTACACCTCTACACCAAAGTGTTCAAATAAAATTTTTTCTGCTTCTGCGCTCCAGAGTCCTCTGTTTCTGCTGCATACTTCATCTAATTTCTTAAATAGCGGATTTGTTTTTCCAAGCTCCGCAAAATCCTCGATAGCTGTAAGCGGCATATCAAATTGTGTATAAGTAAGTTTCTTGCCGCCGGGAATGTTTGGGAGATTCAATGTAGCGTCTGCAATACTGTTAATACCACCGACATGTGTAACCATAACTGCAGGTTCAACCTTTCCTGCTGCAGCAAGTTCATTTGCTTCAATTAAGTCATCGTTATTCCCACCTGTTGTTCCAAGAATGTGTGCACTTGTGTAATGTACGTTGTACATATTAATTTCCGCCTTGAATTGATTGTCTGTCGGCCCTGCAAAGAAGTTAAGGCAGCCGTCAAATGCAAGAAGCTTGTCAGCCATTTCTGTAACGGCACGATTTGGAACATAAACAAAGATATCGTCAAATCCATGTCCGTCTGTGATATCCAGCAATCCTTGGATTGAATCTTCCATAGCTGCTGTGTTTACATATAAAAGTTCAACACCTTTTTCCGCTGCTTTTGATTCCGGAATCACTTCTTTTGCACGTGCAATCTTTTCATCGTTAATATCTGTTACTACGATACGTTTTGGTTTATTTTTGTATTGTATACCATAGCTTACAGCGCCAAGTCCCATCGGTCCGCATCCACCTAAGATTAAGATATTGCCGTCTTCCTTTGTACCGACCGACAAATCATGGTTTCTTTTATTGGTATGGTAATTTCCGTGATATCCACCAATGATACAGCTCATTGGCTCACCAAGAGATGCTTCAAAAAAGCTGTCCCCGTCATATGGCATCAGGCATCCAAGTTCCATTACTTCGTGAGGAATAATACAATACGTACATGCGCCGCCAAAGAATTCATAGGAATATCCGGGTGAAGCAAGGCTTCCTTTATAATTCAAAGCTGGTTGTTGTGCAAATTGCTGACCCGGTTTGAATTGCTCTTTCCATTTGTCACCAACTTCTACAATAACACCTGCAAATTCATGTCCAATGATAACCGGATTTGTATCAATATTTTGTGGTGCTCTTTTGTGTTTCTTTCCTTGTTCCACCAGCTTGTATGTAGACATACAAATGCTGTCACTCATCACTTTTACTAAGATTTCATCCTCTTTGATTGGTGGCAGTTCAAATTCTTCTAATCTTAAATCTCTTGTTCCATACATTCTTACTGCTTTTGTTTTCATTATTATTTTTCTCCCTTTTGTCAGACTCTTTCAATCACTACTTGTTGCTTTAATTCGTCCACCAATTCTTTTGCCGGTGGTTTTGTACCGATTGTAGTAACAGCTCCGGCG
>CAZRZV010000076.1:0-6769 GCA_964604665.1 uncultured Faecalimonas sp.
ATGGAGCAATTGTTGCAGGTGGGCGTGATTTCGTCGACACATGGCGTCAGAGGAGAAGTAAAGGTATTTCCGACTACAGATGACGTAAAACGTTTTAAAAAGTTAAAAGAAGTCATTCTTGATACAGGGAGAGAACATCGCACGCTTGAAATTGAGAGCGTAAAGTATTTTAAGCAATTTGTGATTCTGAAATTCAAGGGAATTGACAGTATTAATGATATTGAAAAATATAAGGGCAAAAGCCTTTTGGTAGATAGAGCACATGCAGTCAAATTAAAGAGGGATGAATATTTTGTCGCAGATATGATTGGTATTTCCGTATATACAGAAGATGGCGAACTTTTCGGGACCATGAAAGATGTCCTTGAAACAGGCGCAAATGATGTCTATATTATTGACAGCCAAAAGTATGGGGAAGTTTTGATTCCGGCTATTAAGCAGTGCATTTTAGATGTAGATGTTGAGCATGAGAAAATGACGATTCATTTGATGGAAGGATTGGTGTAGATTATGAATTTTCATATTTTAACATTGTTTCCGGAAATGGTAATGGATGGACTGAGTACCAGTATTACAGGGCGTGCCATGAATAATGGATTGATGACTATCGAGGCAGTCAACATCCGTGATTTTGCGGAAAATAAGCATAACCGGGTAGACGATTACACATATGGCGGAGGCGCAGGTATGCTGATGCAGGCGGGACCCGTATATGGCGCTTATCAGTCTGTGGCGGAAAAGACAAAGAACAGACCGCGCGTGATTTATTTGTCACCACAAGGGAAGACATTTTCTCAGGAAATGGCAGAAGAATTTGCAAAAGAAGAAGAGTTGATTTTCTTATGCGGACATTATGAAGGGATTGATGAGAGAGTATTAGAGGAAATCGTGACAGACTATGTTTCCATTGGAGACTACGTGTTGACAGGAGGAGAACTCCCTGCCATGGTGATGATTGATGCGATTTCCAGATTGATACCGGGAGTGCTGCATAATGGTGCTTCGGCAGAATTTGAAAGTTTTCAGGACAATTTACTGGAATATCCGCAATATACCAGACCCGAAGAATGGCATGGGAAAAGGGTGCCGGACATCTTGCTATCAGGGCATCATGCGAATGTAGAGAAATGGAGACGCGAGCAATCGGTTATCCGAACAGCCATGAAAAGACCTGATTTACTTTCAAAGGCGACTCTGACACCAAAAGAAGTTGAATTGGTGAAAAAAGTGCTTGCAAATGAATATGATATATGATAAAATGACTCGTGTTGTGAGAAGAAGAGAGATGGTCCTCTGGTACAGAAAGTATTAAGAACGTCCAAAATATAAGGAGGTCACACGAAATGAACGATATTATTAAGAAGATTGAGGAAGAACAATTAAAAGAAAACGCACCGGAATTCAATGTTGGTGATACAGTAAAAGTTTACGGTAAGATTAAAGAAGGTAACAGAGAAAGAATTCAGGTTTTTGAAGGTGTTGTACTTAAGAAACAAGGTGGCGGAGCAAGAGAAACATTTACAGTTAGAAAAAATTCTAACGGAATCGGCGTAGAAAAAACTTGGCCATTGCACTCACCAAACGTAGAAAAAGTAGAAGTTGTTCGTAAAGGTAAAGTAAGAAGAGCAAAACTGAACTACTTAAGAGGACGTGTTGGTAAGAGAGCTAAAGTAAAAGAATTAGTAAAATAGTAAATGTGAGAGGGACAACTACATATGTGTAATTGTCCCTTTTGTATTTTTAGGAGAAACGATGTCAAAATTATCTTTTCATAAAAAACATAGAAAAACATTAGATTATGGTTTGCTGCTGGAAATACTCGGCTGGGTGTTTCAAATAGCTCTTGTCTGCTTCCTGGCATTTCTGCTTGTGTGGTATTTCGGAAAGAAAGTAGGTGTAGCAGGGGATTCCATGAATCCACGATTGAATAATGGGGATGTCACGTATGTCAATCGTTTGGTATATGAGATGAGAAAGCCTAAACGAGGCGAAATTATCGCATTTAAACCAAATGGCAGTGAAAATTCGCAGGAATATATAAAGCGTGTCATAGGTTTGCCGGGAGAGACGATAGAGTATACGGACGGAAATATTTTAATCGACGGAGAAATCTTAGAAGACGGGTATGGCACGACAGAAATGGGTGAATTGGGACTTTTAAGAGAGCCAATCACTTTAAAAAATGATGAGTATTTCGTTTTGGGTGATGACAGGGAAAATAGTGAAGACAGCCGCATGCCAAATGTGGGAAACGTGAAAAAATCTGAGATAACGGGGAAAGTCTGGTTTGTAATATCTCCGGTGAAACATCTCGGATTTGTGAAATAAGGAGATAAAGTATGCATTTTCAATGGTATCCGGGTCATATGACGAAAGCAAAGCGTATGATGCAGGAAGATATTAAATTAATAGATTTGGTGATTGAATTGGTAGATGCAAGAATTCCAATCAGTAGCCGGAATCCGGACATAGATGAGCTTGGCAAAAATAAGGCAAGGCTGATTTTGCTAAATAAAGCAGATTTGGCGGAAGAAAGCAAAAATGACGCGTGGGTAGAATATTTTAAGAATAAAGGATTTTCTGTTGTAAAAGTAAATTCCAGAAAAGGCGGTGGAATGAAGTCGATTCACAGCGTGATTCAGGAAGTATGCAAGGAAAAGACAGAACGTGACCGAAAGAGGGGAATCTTAAACCGCCCTGTGCGTGCGATGGTAGTAGGGATTCCAAATGTCGGGAAATCAACGTTTATCAATTCATTTGCAGGAAAAGCGTGTGCAAAGACGGGAAATAAGCCGGGTGTGACAAAGGGCAAACAGTGGATTCGCCTGAACAAAAACGTGGAGCTTTTGGATACGCCGGGAATCTTATGGCCAAAATTTGAAGACCAGGCAGTGGGGCTTCGTTTAGCTTTTATTGGTTCTATCAAGGACGAACTTCTGAATGTGGAAGAACTGGCAGCAGAATTGATTGGATTTATAAAAAAATACTATACAGGAGTGCTTGCTGAGAAGTATAATATTACAGAGTCGGATGACAATTACAAATGCCTTTCGGATATAGCGGAGAGCAGACATTGTCTGTTACGTGGCAACGAGTTGGACACAAATAAGGCGGCAATTTTATTAATAGATGATTTCAGATCCGGTAAGTTGGGAAGAATTACGTTGGAATTCCCGGAGGATTTTGAATAGGAAGAAGGTTTGACATGGCACGCAGATATCGTTTGGAATATCTACAACAAAGGAAAAGAAAAGAGATAGAAAAACAGAAAAGATTGGAGCATGCACAAGCAGAAGAGAAACAAGAAGAGGAAGAACTTACGAGAGAGGAAAAAGTCGTGAATTCCTTATATTCGGCATTGGGATGGGTTGTATATGTGATAATCATTATTGCGGCAACGTATTTGTTGGTAACCTACGTCGGACAAAGGACAAAAGTAAGTGGCAATTCCATGGAACCTTCATTGCATAATGGCGATAATTTAATTGTAGACAAAATTACATATCGTTTCAGAGATCCAAAACGGTACGAGATTATCGTATTTCCATACAGATATGAGGAAGGTACTTTTTATATCAAACGTATCATCGGTTTACCGGGAGAGACTGTGCAGATTCTTGACGGAGAGGTCTATATCAATGGCAAGGTTCTGGAGAAGGATTATGGAATTGAGCCGATTGAACGAGGAAAAGAAGGCATGGCAGGCACGAAAATTACGTTGAAGGAAGACCAGTATTTTGTGATGGGAGATAATCGTAATCATAGTTCCGACAGTCGTAGTGCAAGTGTGGGACTTTTGAACAGACGGGAAATTATGGGAAGAGCATGGGTGCGTATTTGGCCGTTAAATAACATAGGAGTAGTTTCACATGACTAAAAGTATCAGCGAGATAAAAAAAGAATTTGAAGCATCCGATAAGCAAAATTTACCGATGTTATATGCAATGTATGCAGATGATGAGCGGGCGGGTGTTGTCAGCCTGATTGCCAAATATAAGAAGCAGGAAGAAGAATTGCAGGCAGAGATACAGCGTATGGAAAATATGTATATTTATGAACGTAAATATGCGGATTTCCAATATATTTGCGGAATTGATGAAGTTGGCAGAGGGCCGCTTGCAGGTCCGGTGGTGGCGGGAGCCGTCATTTTGCCAAAAGATTGCGATATTTTATATCTGAACGATTCCAAGAAACTGTCAGAGAAAATGAGAGAAACTTTATATGATGAGATTATGGAAAAGGCAGTAGCTACCGGAATAGGAATCATTGGCTCGCAGAGAATTGATGAAATCAATATATTGCAGGCTACCTATGAGGCGATGCGTATGGCGATTGCCAACCTGCAAGTACGACCGACCCTGCTTTTGAATGACGCGGTAACCATACCCGAGGTACAGATAAGGCAGGTGCCGATTATTAAAGGGGATGCAAAGAGCGCGTCCATTGCGGCTGCGAGCATCATTGCAAAGGTAACAAGAGACCGGTTGATGGTTCAATATGAGGAAGTGCTGCCGGGATTTGGATTTGCAAGTAATAAGGGATATGGCTCGGCAGAGCACATCCATGCATTACAAAGAAAAGGGCCCACACCGATTCACAGACAAAGTTTTATCAAGAATTTTATTTAGAGGCACGCATGAAGCAAAATAATAGAAGCGTGGGGATAGAGTATGAAAAAGTTGCCTGTGAGTATCTGAAACAACAGGGATACGAGATATTGGAACGCAATTTTTACAGTCATGCAGGCGAGATAGACATAATTGCAAAGCAAGGCGAATATTTAGTTTTCGTAGAAGTGAAATACAGAAAAGATAGTGCGAAAGGGAATCCTTTGGAAGCAATATCTTTGCACAAACAAAAAACAATTTCTAAATGTGCTTTGTATTATATAGAGAAAAATGGTTTGTTTGATATGCAGGTGCGCTTTGATGTGGTTGGAATTTTAGGGGAAGAAATACAACTGTTGCAAAATGCATTCGATTTTCAAATGTAAAAGGGTAATGAGAATGAAATATAAAAACCAAAGACATATTTTTGATGAGAAACGGATAGGAGAAGTTTTATATTTATCCTATCCGTTATTGGATAATACGGAGATAGTAAAACATGGTTTTTCAACCAGATTAGGCGGCGTGAGTGAAGGAATTTACAGCACGATGAATCTTAGCTTTTCACGCGGAGATGATGAAAATGCCGTGAAAGAAAATTTCCGCCGTATGGCAAAAGCACTGGATGTGAAAGAAGACAGTTTTGTATTTTCACATCAGACGCACACAACCAATGTGCGTAAGGTTGTGAAAGAAGATAAAGGAAAGGGAATAATACAGCCTTTGGATTATCATGATGTAGATGGATTGATTACAAATGTGCGGGGTGTGACCTTGTCTGCCTTTTATGCAGATTGTGTGCCATTGTTTTTTGTAGACCCGGTGCACAAGGCAATCGGTCTGAACCATTCGGGCTGGAGAGGGACAGTTGGAAAGATAGGTCTTGTGACCGTCAAAAAGATGCAGGAGGAATATGGTACAAATCCCGCGGATGTGATTGCGGCTATCGGACCATCGATTTGTCAGGATTGTTATGAAGTCAGCGAAGATGTGATTTTGGAATTTCAAAAAGCTTATTCAAAGCAATACTGGCCGAAATTATATCATAAGAAAGAAAATGGGAAATATCAGCTGGATTTGTGGAAAGCAAATGAGATTGTCCTGCTGGAGGCAGGTATCTTAAAGGAGCATATGGCAGTTACCAATTTATGTACCTGCTGTAATTGTGATATTTTGTTTTCCCACCGTGCGACACAGGGAAGACGAGGAAATATGGCTGCATTTTTAGCACTGAAATAGGAGGGTATTATGAACGGAATAGTAATGGCAAAGATTGGAAAAAGTTTGACGGCTTATCTGAATCAGCGCATCCCGAATTTATTGGATTTTGTCATTGATATTGTACTGGCAATCTTAGTGTTTGTAATCGGCGCAAAGTTGATTGGGTGGCTCAGAAAGCTCGTAAAGCGTTCTTTGAAACGTTCCAACGCAGATACGGGTGTGGTACAGTTTATTGATTCGCTTTTGAAGTTTGGACTGTATGCAGTGCTTATATTTTCCATTGGCACAAAATTCGGTTTAAATGCGACTTCTGCAGCGGCAGTTTTAGCATCAGGCGGTGTGGCGATTGGTCTGGCATTGCAAGGCAGTTTATCAAACTTTGCAGGCGGCGTATTGATTCTCCTGCTCAAACCTTTTGTGGTAGGAGATTATATTATTGAAGATAATCATAAATGCGAGGGAACCGTAAAGGAGATTCAAATCTTTTACACGAAGTTGACGACGGTAGATAATAAAGTAATCGTGATACCGAATGGTGCTTTGGCAAATAACAGCCTGACGAACGTAACTGCACAGGATAAGAGAAAATTGGATTTAAAAATTGACATTTCTTATGAGGCAGATTTGAAGAAGGCAAAAGAAATCTTAAATCAGATTATGCAGAATGATGAAAAGATTCTGAAAGACGAGGAAATCATCGTGTTCGTGGATGATTTGGGAACGAGTTCTGTCGTTCTGGGCGCAAGAGGCTGGGTGAAGACAGAGGACTATTGGACGACAAAATGGCGTTTGCTGGAACAAATCAAACTGACATTGGATGAAAATGAAATCGAGATACCATATCAACAGGTTACGGTACATGTAGAGCAGAATCAATAAAACAAGGCTCTAAGTCAATAGTAGGGGTGGAATTCGTCAGAATTCCACCCCTTAATTTTGTT
>CAZRZV010000077.1:0-6686 GCA_964604665.1 uncultured Faecalimonas sp.
AACCGCATCCACCAGTCGCGCTACCACAAATAGCAGTCCTACCAGTTCTGCGCTGATTCCAAGCACTTTTGTATAAAAAACCATTAAAAAAAGGCTGGCGAAAATAAAAGTAAAGTCATTTCCGAAATCTCCGAATAAGTAACCTACTCTATCTCTCCAGCCAAAAGGTCTTACTTCTTGATTCATAATTCTTCTCCTTGCACAAATATTTGCTAAAAGCATTCATTTCACAAATATTATGTGCAAGGTTGAATTTTTTATACAAAACGCGCCCGTCTAACGACACTCGGCAACCAGTTTGCCGTCTTTTGCATCAATGACAATCGCGCCTCCTCTGCTTACATTTCCTTCCAAAATCAATTTTGCAGCCAAGGTTTCCACATGTTTTTGCAGATATCGTTTCAGCGGTCTTGCGCCGTACATCGGCTCATAGCCGCCGTCTATCACGACTGTTTTTGCCTCATCCGTAAGTTCCACATGAAGTTCTTTCTCTTCCAAACGCTTATTTACATCTGCAATCAGAAGGTCGATAATCGCAGTAATATTTTCCTTGTTCAAAGGCTTAAACATAATGATTTCATCCAGACGATTTAAAAACTCCGGTCTGAAATGTGCACGAAGTTCATTCATAACCATCTTCTCACTGTCGGCACTGATTTCTCCTTTTTCATCAATTCCGTCTAACAGATAGGTAGAACCAATGTTGGATGTCATAATCAGAATCGTGTTTTTAAAGTCCACGGTTCTGCCCTGAGAGTCTGTGATACGTCCGTCATCCAGAACCTGTAACAATACATTAAATACATCCGGATGAGCCTTTTCCACTTCATCAAAAAGCACAACGGAATACGGTTTTCTTCGCACTGCCTCTGTAAGCTGACCGCCCTCATCATATCCTACATATCCCGGAGGTGCTCCGATTAGTCTGGATACGGAGTATTTCTCCATATATTCACTCATATCGATGCGCACCATGTTGCTTTCATCATCAAAAAGGCTCTCTGCAAGTGCTTTTGCAAGTTCTGTCTTACCGACACCTGTAGGTCCGAGGAATAAGAAGGAACCAATCGGTTTGCTCGGATCTTTAATTCCTGCCTTGGAACGGATGATTGCCTCTGTCACCTTTGTCACGCCTTCATCCTGACCAATGACGCGTTTATGAAGTTCCGTATCCAAATGCAAGGTCTTATTCCGCTCGCTCTCATTTAATTTTGCAACCGGGATTCCTGTCCATCTGGAAATGATTCTCGCAATCTCTTCCTCAGTCACACTCTCGTGTACCAGCGTCATCTCACGAGCCTTTACTTTTTCTTCCTCTTCTTCCAACTGCTTTGTAAGTTGCGGAAGTTTGCCATATTGCAGCTCTGCCGCCTTCTCCAGATTGTATTCCTGTTTTGCCTTTTGCACTTCCTGATTGACGGATTCAATCTCTTCACGGATTTTCTGCAAACGCTCTACCGAACTTTTTTCATTATCCCACTGCGCTTTCTGACCTTTGAACTCCTCACGAAGTTCCGCTAATTCCGCCTGCAAATGCTCCAGACGTTCTTTGCTCAATCTGTCATCTTCTTTTTTCAATGCCGCTTCTTCGATTTCCAACTGCATAATACGTCTTCGCAGTTCATCAAGTTCTGTCGGCATGGAATCCAATTCTGTCTTAATCAGAGCGCACGCCTCATCTACAAGGTCAATTGCTTTATCCGGCAGGAAACGGTCAGAAATGTAACGGTTTGACAACGTTGCGGCTGCCACCAAGGCACCGTCTGTTATCTTTACACCATGGAATACTTCATAACGTTCTTTCAGTCCACGCAAAATAGAAATGGCATCTTCCACACTCGGTTCATCTACCATAACCGGTTGGAAACGTCTCTCAAGAGCCGCATCCTTTTCAATATACTGCCTGTACTCATCCAAAGTGGTAGCGCCGATACAGTGAAGTTCTCCACGGGCAAGCATCGGCTTTAACATATTCCCCGCATCCATGGCGCCGTCCGATTTTCCTGCTCCGACAATCGTATGGAGTTCATCGATAAAGAGAATAATATTTCCCTCGCTCTTTTTCACTTCTTCCAAAACGGCTTTCAGACGCTCCTCAAATTCACCGCGGTATTTTGCCCCTGCGACAAGAGCTCCCATATCCAGAGCAAAAATCCTCTTATCTTTCAAGCCCTCCGGAACATCGCCACGTACAATACGCTGTGCAAGTCCCTCCACAGCTGCCGTTTTACCAACACCCGGTTCTCCGATAAGCACCGGATTGTTCTTGGTCTTTCTGGAAAGAATACGAATCACATTTCGAATCTCCGCATCACGTCCGATTACCGGGTCCATCTTCTGCTCTCTGGCACGCTCCACCAAATCCTGTCCATACTTATTCAGGGTGTCGTAAGTGGCCTCCGGATTATCACTTGTCACTCTCTGGTTTCCACGGATGGTAGAAAGAGCCTGCAAAAATGTCTCTCTCGTGATACCAAACTCTTTGAAAACCGCCTTTATTTCCTTATTCGGGTGCTTAAGCATAGACAAGAATAAATGTTCCACAGACACATATTCATCACCCATCTGTTTTGCTTCATCTTCAGCACTTATCAAAACTGTATTTAAATCGCGGCCGATGTATACCTGACCGCCCTGTACTTTTGTTCTCTTTCGCAAAGCTTCCTCTACACGACTGACAAACAATTCTTTTTGAATGTTCATCTTCTCTAACAGCTTCAAAATCAAGCTGTCTTCCTGTGATACCAGCGCGTATAATAAATGCTCCTGCTCAATCTCCTGATTGCCATATTCATAGGCAACCTTTTCACAGTTTTGTACTGCCTGTAATGAATTCTGTGTAAATTTTTGAATGTTCATACTAAGTTACCTCCAATCTTTTTTCTTAACAGTTTCGGTATAGCACAAAAATTAGCACTCGTCAACAACGAGTGCTAATAATTTATATTTTCTTAATAATTATTCTTTTTCTTTTGCAAATTCGATTTCAATTTCTCCCGCACCACATTCCAAATCCATATGGCGGGTTGCTCCCGGATTGTGAAACTCCTTTTCTCCGCCAAATCCTTCCAATGAAGTCTGACCGATTACCATTTTCCCGGTTCCCACTTCTGCTTCATAATTGTAATCCTGCTCGGTTCCTATCAAACTTGCATATACTTTTCCTGCGCCAACCTCTATATTCAATTCTTTCACATCTAATCCCTGCAGACGAACTGTGCCGGCACCTACTTCCACATCAATCTCTTCCAGCACCATGCTATATGGCAGCAATACTTTCATCTTTCCAACTTTTTTCCCGGTGATACGGAGTGCATTTTCTCTCACAGAACGATTGTATTTGCCCGCACCGTCAAATTCAATCTTTGTTTCCTCTACATCTGCGTACGCAACTTCCACTTCGCCCATACCAACTTCAATCTCCAGTTCACGGAAGCTTCCCTTCACCTGTTCTGTTGTCTCCTCTGCAACTGTCTGATTATCTTCATCAAACGCGTCAAAATTCATCTCAATACCGAATGTATTATCACCCCACGCAACGTTCAATCCGCCATTTTCTACCATATCTCTCATATGGTTCCAATCCATCCCTGTGGCAATTGCGGCAATCCAGCAGCCAACTCCGACTGCGAACAAAATAACCGCACTAATAATCGCTATCTTGGTAAATTTTTTCATACTTCACTTCTCCTTTCGGCACGATGAAATAATTTTCGGCACCAGCCGGAAATCCCGCGAGCTGCACCCGGAAGCCACCTAAATGCCATCCACATAAACAAAACAATAAACAATAAGCTGACTGCCATAACCACACACCCAACCGCAATTACAAAAAGGCCTTCCGGTCTCGATACAAACAGCCTTATAATTCCGTTCGCGATGCATACCATTCCCGCTGCTAATAGAGAAATACCACTGACTCCTGCCGCAAATACAACTGCTGCAAGGCCACACGCAAGACCAAACAAGCCGCCAAGCAATCCCAAGCCGACACTCAGCAAAATCGGAGATGCAAAAATCGCCAAAATGATAATCAACGCCTTTGGGATATCCTTCTTTGGCTTTGCACTGCTTTTTTCTGTTTGCTGTGGATTCTGCACCACATTGTCTGCACTCTCAGTTTTTTGGCTGTCATCGGTTCCTGAATCTGCTTTCAGATTCGCAGCCACTTTTTCAGGACTTCCCAGTTCCTGAATCACTCTTTCTTCGTTTTCCGTACCTGCTTCATCGAAATAATCATTATAATATGCAATCGCATCCTGTCTGTCATATTCCGGAATGTCCGAGAGCAACTGTTCCAATCGTTGCATAAATTCTACTCTACTCATGTGTTTTTCCTCCCTCAAACAGTTTATGAATCTTGGATGTGTAAGACTTCCATTCAATCTGATAGAGTTTTAACTGAACTTCGCCTTTCTCTGTCAACTTATAATACCTGCGATTGCGTCCGCCGAACTCCATATCGTATACCACCAGACATTCATCCTTCTGAAGCCTTCTAAGGACCGGGTATAAGGTTGACTCTGATACATCTAAAACCTGTCTGACATCCTGGGTGATTTTATAACCATATGTTCCTTGCTCTTCTTGAGATACTACCGCCAATACAATGGCATCTAAGAGCGCTGCACCTGTGTTAAATACCATCTCTTCACTCGCCTTTTCTGTTAAAATAATTTATATATTATAATATTATACGTCATATAATATATCTGTATCTATAATATATGCTATATAGTATTGTTTGTCAACACTTATTACAAAAAAGACATGCCGTTTTTTTCGACATGTCTTTTGCACTAATTACTATTCTCCCAATTTCTTTTGCATTTTATTCTTTCTTACATGATATCTGTGATTTCTTCCTGTTCCATTAGTGAGGTTTGAAACCTTTTCCTCTTACTTCGCTGGACTCCATCATGACCAGAAAAGCATCCCGGTCAACTGCTTTCACTGCCTTCTGTACCATGTGCATCTGCTTATTATTACATGCACACATCACAACCTGTTTTTCATCTTTTGAATAACTTCCCACTCCCTTTAAAAGAGTCGAGCCTCGCTGCGTCATCTCATCTATCTTATTCGCGATTTCCTGCCCGTGTTCTGTTACAATCAATGCCATTTTCCCCGAATCAATGCCATACATTGCCTTATCTACCACCACGGATAAAATATAAGTGGCAATCAATCCATAAATGATTCCGTCAATATTTCCACCCAGCAAAATACCACCGACAATTACAATCGTAAAATCCAGAATCACAATGATTTTTCCAAAAGATAAGTATGGTTTCCATTTACGCACAGCCATAATAATAAAATCCATACCTCCGGTAGATGTATTTCTTGCGTATATCAATGCAAATCCGATTCCCGAAAATACGCCCATACAGATGGCAGATAACATCAAATTCCCTTTATAAACCGGCAGGAGGGGTGCCACATAGTCCAAAATCGCATTGGAAATCAACATCGTTTTAATGGAAGTCCAGAAAAATCTTTTGCCAAGCAACCGATAACAGAAAATAATAATCGGAATATTTAAAATGTTTGTCATGATTCCGATAGGAATCCCCCAAAAATGATAAAAAATCAAAGAGATACCCGCAATCCCCGAAATGGGAAACTCAGACGCAACGGCAAAATTATAAACACCAACTGCAATAAAGAATCCTCCGATTATATCTATGAAAATATCTATCGTCAATTGTTTTACCTTATTCATAGTTCCTAATCCTCACTTCATGTTTGAAATGCCAAATCATCTCATTTGTCAGACTCACACTTTTATCTTCTACGGGAATCTCGCCTTTCTCAAACCATTCCGCCACGGAAAGTTCATTTTCATCCAATGTAATTTCAGAAGAGCCGTCCACCTCACAGTAGAACCCAAACAACAAAGTGTCTGTAAAAGACCATGGCTGGCTCTTATAATACGTGATATTTTTTACATGTAAGCCCACTTCTTCCATGACCTCACGACGCACGGTCTCTTCTATCGTCTCTCCGATTTCTGCAAATCCTGCAACCAACGCATATTTTTTGTATTCCCTGCCCGCATATTTTGTAAGCAGCATGCGCTTTCCGTCTATCACTCCCACAATCACGGCAGGACATATCTTCGGATATTCTATAGCATGACACGATTCGCAAAATAACATTCTCTCTTTTTCATCTTTTTTCATTGGTTTTCCGCATCTTCCACAAAAACGATGATTACAATACCAATTGTTTAATTGATATGCAGTAATCCCCGCAAATGCCAAATGCAGCGGCTTTGCACGTCTGAACGTTTCCTTTTCCAGCCATTCGTAATCATCCGCATATTTTAACTGCTCTACTAAATAAAAGCGCATTTCATCTATGGTAAACAGATAGGTCGCTTCTTCATAAATATTGTCATTGTATTCTTCCATTTCGCCGAAAGTCGGATACTGTATCTCATCGTCTTTGATTTTTGCCAACAACTTTCCCTGTTCAAAATGCATTACATAACTATCCTTTTCCGGTCTTTGCGGTTTATATTCATTTTTATAAATATGTGGCTCTATATCTTGAATCATGTCTTAATCCTCTCTCAAAAATTTCCGTTATTATAACATATTACGACATAAATTGACATATGTATTTTTTCTGTATTATACTGACTTTAGAATGTTAGGGATAGGGGATGTAAAATATGAAAA
>CAZRZV010000078.1:0-3930 GCA_964604665.1 uncultured Faecalimonas sp.
GGCTGCAAAATATGCCCGGGAAAACAAGATGCCTTATTTTGGAATCTGTCTTGGTATGCAGATAGCGGTGATTGAATATGCAAGAAATGTCGCCGGTATCAGGGATGCACATTCAGGTGAATTTGATGAACAGTGTCAGAATAAGGTCATTGATTTTATGCCGGGACAAAGTGATGACATCAATAAAGGCGGTACATTACGGCTTGGAAGTTATCCGTGTCAGATAAAAGAAAAAACGATGATGGAAAAATGCTATGGTATGAAACTGATTCAGGAGCGACATCGACATCGTTATGAATTTAATAATGAGTATCGTGAGAAATTGCTGAAAGCAGGATTGACGATTAGTGGTACCTCACCGGATGAGCGTTTGGTAGAAACCATAGAGATAGAAGAACATCCATTTTATGTGGGTGTACAGTTTCATCCGGAGTTTAAAAGCCGTCCAAATAAGCCACATCCTTTATTTGTAGGTTTTATTGGAGGAGCACTTCATAATATAGAAAGAGAGGCATAGGTATATGTGTGGAATTATTGGATTTGCGGGAAAATCAGAAGCTGTACCGATTTTGTTAGATGGTTTAGAGCGATTGGAGTATCGGGGATATGATTCAGCCGGAGTTGCAGTGGTATCTCCAAAAGGTAAATTACAGGTAAAAAAGAGCAAAGGGCGTATTTCTGTCTTAAGGAATCTTTTAGATACAGAAGATGCGTTAACCGGCTATACGGGTATTGGACATACAAGATGGGCAACACATGGTGAACCAAATGATACCAATGCGCATCCGCATGTGGGACAGGATGAGAAAATTGCAGTTGTTCATAACGGTATTATTGAAAATTATCTGGAAATCAAGAATTTTCTGATTGGAAAAGGAATTACATTTGTGTCAGACACGGACACGGAAGTAATCGTACAGTTACTGGAATATTATTACAAAAAATATTCTGATATTATGCCTGCCATATACAAGGTATTGAATCGTATTAAAGGGGCATATGCATTGGGAATTCTCTGTGCAGATTACCCGGAACAGATGTTGGTTGCAAGAAAGGATGCTCCATTATTGATTGGGTACGGAGAGCAAGGCAATTATATTGCATCAGATGTAACGGCACTGATTGCTCACACACGGACCATATCTTATATGGAGGATGATGAAGTTGCAGTTATCACAGCAGATACCGTACGAATCTATGATAGTGACAGAAGTTTGATAGACAAAGAAAAGCATACGATTGAATGGGACATTTCCGCAGCAGAAAAGGGCGGATATGCACATTTTATGTTGAAGGAGATTATGGAACAGCCGGAAGCGGTTCATAAGACCATATCACCGCGTTTATCAAATGGAGAAATTATCTTGCCGGAATTAGGTGATGCGCCGGATTTTATTCATAAAGTATCTCGAATTTATATTGTGGCATGCGGTTCAGCTTATCATGTCGGGATGGTTGGAAAGTACACATTAGAAAAATTACTGAGGATACCGGTAGAAGTTTGTCTGGCGTCAGAATTTAGATACAGTGAACCTTTGCTTGGTGAGTCAACCTTGGTTATTGTAATTAGTCAGTCGGGAGAAACATTAGACTCCATGGCTGCACTTCGTGAGGCAAAAAAACAGGGTTCCAAGGTTTTGTCAATTGTGAATGTAATGGGAAGTTCCATTGCCAGAGAATCAGACTATGTATTGTATACGTGGGCAGGACCGGAAATTGCAGTCGCAACAACAAAAGCATATACCACACAGATGGTATTGCTGATTATGCTTGGTATTTATTTTGCAAAGCAATTAAACGCAATTGGGCAAGAGGAATATGCACAGCTTACCAGTGAACTATGCAATCTTCCTGAAAAAATAAAAGATGTATTGAAAAACTTGAATCATTATCAGAAGATTGCGTCCAGATATTTTAATCATAACAGTATTTTTTATATCGGGCGTAATCAAGATTATGCTCTGGGACTCGAAGGCTCATTGAAATTAAAGGAAATTTCTTATATTCATTCTGAGTCATATGCAGCCGGGGAACTTAAGCACGGTACGATTTCTTTAATAGAGCCGGGAACATTGGTAGTAGCACTTGCTACTTATGCTCCGTTAGTGGAAAAAGTTGTATCTAATATTGTGGAGGTAAAATCCAGAGGTGCTCAGGTTCTTGTGCTGACAACCGAAGCATTATTGGAAGCAGTGGCTGAGCAGGCAACTGAAATCTTTGTAATACCGCAGATACATCAACTGTTACAACCGGTATTAGGAGTGGTTCCATTACAATTATTTGCTTATTATGTTGCCCTGAATCGGGGCTGCGATATTGATAAGCCTAGGAATCTCGCAAAATCTGTTACAGTTGAGTAATTTATACAAAATAGGGAGATAAAACAATGGCGATTCATGAGGAATGTGGCGTGTTTGGGATATTTGGCACCAAGAGGGAAAATGTTGCAAGCATTGTCTATTATGGTTTATACGCACTACAACACAGAGGTCAGGAAAGTTGTGGGATTGTTGTAAATGATGATGGCGTATTTTCTTCTTACAAGGATTTAGGACTTGTCAGTGAGGTTTTTTCGAAAGATACCTTAGCACATTTATCAGAAGGAAATATGGCTGTAGGACATGTAAGATACGGAACAACAGGCGGCACTACCCGAAATAACTGTCAGCCCATTGAAGTAAATCATCAGAAAGGCAAAATGGCATTAGCACATAATGGAAATCTGAGTAATACCCTGGGACTTCGGGATAAATTGGAACTGTCCGGAGCGATTTTCCACACGACAAGTGATACGGAGACGATTGCTTACGTGATTACGAGAGAAAGATTAAAAACTCCGAGTATAGAGGAAGCAGTCAGTCAGGCAATGAATTCTCTGGAAGGGGCATATTCATTGGTATTGATGTCTTCTACCAAACTGATAGCAGCAAGAGACCCATACGGATTCAGACCGTTATGTTACGGACAGATGATGGATGGAAGTTATGTAGTTGCTTCAGAGAGCTGTGCATTATCTGCGGTAGGAGCAACTTTTATTAGAGACGTTCTTCCCGGAGAGATTATTGTGTTCAGTAAGGGTAATGTAGAATCCAGAACAGAACACTGCAATCGGGAAAAGAGAAAAACCTGTATCTTTGAATATATCTATTTTGCCAGACCGGACTCGACAATCGATGGCGTTTCAGTAGCATTGTCGAGATACAAGGCCGGTGAATTGCTGGCGGAGAGTTACCCTGTGGATGCAGATATTGTCATAGGTGTTCCTGATAGTGGTTTGGATGCTGCATTAGGCTATGCAAACGCAGCGGGAATTCCTTATGGAATCGGTCTGATAAAAAATAAATATATTGGCAGAACCTTTATTTCTCCGGGACAGGGTGAACGTCTGGATAAGGTGAGGATAAAGCTGAGTCCAGTTAAGAATGTAATCGAAGGTAAGAGGGTTGTACTGGTTGATGATTCTATTGTCAGGGGTACAACGAGTAAACGCATTGTCAAATTGCTCAGGGAAGCCGGAGCAAAAGAAATACATATGAGGATTTCTGCACCGCCATTTTTGCATCCTTGTTATTATGGTACAGATATTGATTCCGAAGAGAATCTGATTGCCTGCCATCATAGTATTCATGAAATCGAAAAAATGATAGGTGTGGATTCTCTTGGATACTTACCGCTTGAGAAGTTAAACAGGTTAGTAGATGGAACAGAATATTGTGCAGCCTGCTTTAATGGAGAGTATCCAACCAAAATACCGGCGGACATTCGCAAAGACCGTTTTGAAGGGAAATTGTCAGAGAAGGCCTGACCTAGGAGGTATGTTATGAAAAAATACGACAGAAAACTGATATTGGAAGATGGAAGCGAATATTTTGGGTATGAGTTTGGCTGTATGGAAGATGCAGTGACAGAAATTGTATTCAATACTTCACC
>CAZRZV010000078.1:3940-6445 GCA_964604665.1 uncultured Faecalimonas sp.
ATCCGCTAATTGGAAATTACGGGATTGCACGAGAGGATTTTGAAACAAAAGTTCCTACGATTGGCGGATTGGTGGTAAGAGATTACAATGATGAACCATCAAACTTCCGCAGTGTGATGACATTATCAGAGATTATGAAGCGATACCATATCCCTGGGATTTATGGTGTAGATACAAGAAAGCTGGTACGTTCTATTCGAGATTTGGGTAGTCGAAAAGTCTTATTGACCGGTATAGAAACTTCTGTTTCGGAGGGCATAAAAAGAATAGAGGAATATGGAAGCAGGACAGACAGTGTGTCGAAAGTCAGTCGAAAGAATATAGATAGATATTTTATGCAGAATGGGAAACATCATGTCGTAGCAATTGATTGTGGAATGAAGCAGAACATTATTCGGACTTTCAATAATAAAGGGTGTAATGTGACGGTCGTTCCATGGAACACCTCTTATGAAGAAATTGTAGAGCTGCAACCGGATGGAGTTTTTCTGTCAAATGGACCGGGAAATCCTATAGATGTGGAACCTGTCATTGATTTAGTGAAGAAACTCCGTGGGAAATATCCTATCTTCGGAATTTGCCTGGGACATCAGCTGATAGCACTTGCTTATGGCGCCAGAACTTATAAATTGAAATTCGGACACAGAGGCGGTAATCATCCGGTAAAGAATCTTAAGACAGGAAAAATAGAAATTACTTCGCAGAATCACTCTTATGCAGTGGATAAAGAAAGCGTAAAAGATACGGATTTGGAAATTACACATTTGAATTTGTTAGATGACACTGTTGAAGGTGTCTCTTGTGATAAAGATAAAGTATTCTCAGTACAGTATCATCCGGAGAGTGCACCGGGACCGCAGGACAGTTTATATCTATTTGACCAATTTATTAAGGAGATGTGAGACATGGCAAAAAGAAATGATTTAAAGAAAATACTTGTCATAGGTTCCGGACCGATTGTTATCGGTCAGGCGGCAGAGTTTGATTATGCCGGTACACAGGCATGTCTTGCGTTAAAAGAAGAAGGATATGAAGTTGTCCTTTGCAATTCCAATCCGGCGACCATTATGACAGATACAATGATTGCGGACAAGGTCTATATGGAACCTTTGACATTGGAATATGTTGCAAAGATTGTAAGACATGAGCGTCCGGATGCAATCGTACCGGGAATCGGAGGACAGACAGGGTTAAACTTAGCAATGCAGCTTGAGAAAAAAGGGATTCTAAAAGAATGTCAGGTGGAACTCTTAGGGACAAGCAGTGAAAGTATAGAACGCGCAGAAGACAGAGAACTTTTTAAAAAATTGTGTGAAAGTCTGGGAGAACCTGTCTTACCATCTGATATTGCCAATGATGTGGATGAAGCAGTAAAAGTGGCAGAAGAAATAGGATATCCTGTGGTTATCAGACCGGCGTTTACGCTTGGAGGAACAGGTGGTGGATTTGCGGATAACTACAGCGAGTTTATGGAAATCATCAAAAATGCACTTGCATTATCGCCTGTTCATCAGGTGTTGATTGAGAAAAGCATTAAAGGATTTAAAGAAATTGAGTATGAAGTCATACGAGATGCAAATGATACGGCAATTACCGTGTGTAATATGGAAAATTTGGATCCTGTCGGGATTCACACAGGAGATTCTATCGTTGTGTGTCCATCCCAGACACTTACGAATAAGGAATACCAGATGCTTAGAGACAGTGCACTGATTCTTTCCAATATTACTTGATAGAGGTCAATCCAAGAGTTTCCCGTTCATCTGCTTTGGCATCAAAGGCAAGTGGATATCCAATTGCAAGGGTTTCTGCAAAAATCAGTGTGGGAATGACGCTGGATGAAATTCAACTTGCGAATACATGTGCAGCTTTTGAACCGGCATTGGACTATGTGGTTACTAAGATTCCTCGTTTTCCATTTGATAAGTTTGTGGATGCGAATCAGAAACTAGGTACACAAATGAAAGCCACGGGAGAGGTAATGTGCGTCGGAAGAACCTTTGAGGAAAGTTTGTTAAAGGCAATTCGTTCTCTGGAAACCGGGGTTCATCATTTGTATATGAAGAAGTTTGAACACGTTTGTGAAGAGGAGTTGCACCAATACATTCAACAAGGGACAGATGACCGTATTTATGCGATTGCGCAGCTTTTTCGTCTTGGCAGCAGTGTTTTGGACATTGCCAAAGAAACAAAGATTGATAAATTTTTCCTAGAGAAAATCAAAAAGATTGTTTGTGTAGAGGAAGAACTGAAAACACATTCAGCTGAAAAGGATTACCTATATTATGCAAAGAAGATTGGCTTTTCCGATAAGGCAATTGCATGGCTTTGGAATATGGATGAGAAACAGGTATTTGAACTGCGAAAAGAATACCGTATCTTTCCAGTTTATAAAATGATTGATACCTGTGCATCAGAGTTTGAAAGTTATGTTCCTTATTTTTATTCTACCTATGAGGAAGAAAATGAATCCATTGTAGAAAACAGGAAGAAAATAGTGGTGCT
>CAZRZV010000079.1:0-6436 GCA_964604665.1 uncultured Faecalimonas sp.
ATCCAGTGAATATGAACATGCGTATTCCATTCATAACCCGCATGATTCATAGCCTCTGCCACTGACAAATATGCATCATGCAATTTTACATATTTTCCGACTAATCCGATATGCACTTCCTTTGTTCGCTTTTGAATCTTATCAACTAATCGTTCCCATTCTCCTAAGTCAGCTTTTTCTGTGTGAAGTCTCAGTTCTCTGCAAACTACAGATGAAAAATTTGATTTTTCCAACATTAACGGTGCTTCATATAGATTGGGAAGTGTCCGATTTTCAATGACACAGTCCGGTTTCACATTACAAAACAGCGCTATTTTTTGAAAAATAGGTTCTTCCAGCGGCTTATCCGAACGCAAAACAATAATATCCGGATTAATTCCCATTCCACGCAATTCCTTTACAGAATGCTGTGTCGGCTTTGATTTGTGTTCCTCTGAACCACTTAAATAAGGAACCAGTGTGACATGAATAAACAAGCTGTTTTCCTTACCTACTTCTAAAGAAATCTGCCTTACAGCCTCCAGAAATGGTTGTGATTCAATATCCCCTATCGTTCCGCCAATCTCTGTAATCACTACATCCGCATCGGTCTGTTTTCCAACCCGATATACAAATTCTTTGATTTCATTCGTAATATGCGGAATAACCTGTACCGTAGAACCAAGATATTCTCCTTTACGCTCTTTATTCAAAACATTCCAATACACTTTCCCCGTAGTCAGATTAGAATATTTATTCAAATCTTCATCAATAAATCTCTCATAATGTCCCAAGTCCAAATCGGTTTCTGCACCGTCTTCTGTCACATAGACTTCTCCATGCTGATATGGACTCATAGTTCCCGGGTCTACATTGATATAAGGGTCTAATTTCTGTGCTGCCACCTTTAATCCTCTGGCTTTTAACAACCTTCCCAACGATGCAGCCGTGATTCCCTTTCCCAGACCGGAAACAACTCCACCGGTCACAAATATGTATTTGGTCATAACTACTTTCCTTTCTCTACTCGAACTCCACCGTTGCAGGCGGTTTACTGGTAATGTCATAAAGAACCCGATTCACATGCGCAACTTCATTTACAATACGACTTGATACTTTATCCAAGATTTCATATGGAATTCTGCTCCAATCAGCCGTCATAAAATCTTCTGTCGTTACACTTCGCAAAGCAATCGCCCAATCATAGGTTCTGCCATCTCCCATAACCCCTACCGACTTCATATTGGTGAGCGCTGCAAAATACTGATTCATCTGAACATCCGTATTTGCCTTTTCAATTTCCTCTCTAAAAATAAAATCGGCATCCTGAAGTATCTTTACTTTCTCTTCCGTTACTTCTCCGATAATACGAATTGCAAGTCCCGGACCCGGAAAAGGTTGCCGCATGACCATATATTCAGGTAATCCCAAACTTCTGCCCAGTTCCCTTACCTCATCCTTAAACAATAGTCTTAAAGGCTCAATAATCTCTTTAAAATCTACAAAATCAGGCAATCCACCGACATTATGATGACTTTTTATCGTTTCCGCATCCTCTTTTCCTGATTCAATCACATCCGGATAAATTGTTCCTTGTGCCAAAAAATCAGTTTTTCCAATCTTCTTTCCTTCTTCCTCAAACACACGAATGAATTCTTCCCCGATAATCTTTCTTTTTTCTTCCGGCTCCGTAACTCCTTTCAATCTGCCCAGAAAACGTGCCTTTGCATCCACTCGAATCAAGTGTATATTCCACTTCTTAAATGCTTCTTCCACTTCATCACCCTCATTTTTACGAAGCAGGCCATGGTCCACAAAGACGCAGGTAAGATTTTCTCCAATCGCTTCTGCGAACAAAGCGGCGCAGACAGAAGAATCCACCCCGCCTGATAAAGCTAAAAGAACTTTTCCATTGCCGACCCTTTCTCGGATTTCCCGAATGCTTTGCTGCAAATAGTCATCCATATTCCAGTCGCCTGCCGCACCGCATACTTTATATAAGAAGTTACGAATCATCAAAGAGCCGTTCTCCGTATGATTTACCTCCGGATGAAACTGGACACCATACATAGCCTGAACTTCATCACAAATCGCCACATTCGGACATTTATCACTATGAGCGACTAATGCAAACCCTTCCGGAACGCGCTGCATATAGTCTCCATGACTCATCCATGAAAATCCTTCTGCCGGCACCCCGTCAAACAAGGCACATGAACTATCGTAATATGTATATGTTTTTCCGTATTCTCTTGCGTTATCGTCTCCTGCTGCGACCACCTTACCTCCCAAATGATGCGCAAGCAGTTGACAGCCATAGCAGATTCCTAAAATAGGGATTCCCAACTCAAATATTCCCTCTGCCGGATGATAGGAGTTTTCCTTGTATACACTATCCGGTCCACCTGTGAAAATGATACCGATAGGATTGAAAAGCCGGATTTCATCGAGTGTCATCGTATAGGGTCTCACTTCACAATATACATGGCATTCCCGCACCCTTCTGGCAATCAATTGGTCATACTGACCTCCGAAATTTAATATAAGAACTTTCTGATTTTGCATGGTTCACCTTCCTTAGAACATCGTAATATATGCATCCCTCTCAGCTCCGACAGAGACATATTTAATAGGACATTCTATTTTTTGTTCAATATATCTGATGTATTCCAGTGCCTCTTTCGGCAAATCGTCAATGGTACGACAATCGCTGATATCACAATGGAATCCCGGCAGATACTCATAAACTGGTTTTGCAGCGGATAGTTCTTCAATTGACGAAGGAAATGTGTCAATCCTCTCTCCATTTAATTCATATGCCACGCAGACAGGTATTTGGTCCATATAAGAAAGAACATCTAATTTTGTCAATGCCACATAGGTGCATCCCTGCATTATCGTTCCATACTTGGATGCCACTACATCAAAGCCTCCAACTCGTCTTGGTCTGCCTGTCGCTGCACCATATTCACCGCCTGCTTTACGGAGTTCTTCCGCTTCTCCTCCAAACATTTCGCAGGTAAAAGGTCCCTCTCCTACACAACTGGAATATGCCTTCATAATACCGATACTTTCATCTAACTTTGCAAAAGGCACTCCTGAGCCAATTGGTGCATAGGAAGCCAATGTAGTTGAAGCCGAGGTGTACGGATAAATACCAAAATCAATATCTCTAAGAGCTCCTAACTGGGCTTCAAACATAATAGATTTCTGTTCTTTTATTGCTTCTTTCAAATAATCTGTTGTATTGCAGACAAATGGAACAAAGAATTTTCCGAACTTTTCTAACCATTCAAACATTTCTTCTACAGAGATAGCTTCATGTTCATACCCTTTCTCCACGGTAAGATTTTTCCACTCCACAATGTCTGCCAGCCTTTGTTTCAAACTTTCCATATGTAATAAATCACCCATTCTGAGTGCCTTTTTCATATATTTATCTGCATACACCGGAGATATGCCACGACGTGTAGAGCCGAACTTTTTATCTGCAAGCCTGTCCTCTTCCAGACAGTCCAACAGTTTATGATACGGCATACAGATGGTCGCCCGGTCACTGATTTTCAAATGTTCCGGAGTAACTCTTACACCCTTTTCTTCTAACTTCTCTACCTCACCATATAAATGTTCCAAATCAATTACAATCCCGGGTCCCAGAATATTGACTGTATTCTCCCTACAGATACCGGAAGGCATGAGATTCATGACAAATTTACCCTTGTCATTGATTACGGTATGCCCTGCATTATTTCCACCCTGATAGCGAACCACAATATCATACTTTTCGCTAAGCAAATCCACCATGCGGCCTTTTCCTTCATCGCCCCAGTTTGTTCCGACAATTGATGTAAGCATATTTTTACCCTCCTTTTTAAACACTGATTTCAGCAGATACGCTTATCCGTCCCTCATTACTCTTCAATAACGGATAGACAATCTGAGTGATGTATTTTTCACATTGGTACTCTGCCATTCCTGTAAATGTGACAGGGTCTAACAAAGTTTCCAATTCCTGCTCGGTCAACCCAAAACTTTTATCCTCTTTAATACGATAAAGCAGGTCATTCTCTTTTCCATAAAGTTTTACCTGCTGTGCTGCCATAACAGAATGTTTCCGAATTGCTTCATGTAACTTTTGTCTGTCGCCGCCTTTGTTTTTTACGCAATACATCAGAATATTTTCCGTTGCCATAAACGGTATCTCAGCATCAAGATGTTTTTTTGTGACTGCCGGATATACCTTTAATCCTCGAATCACATTGATATACAAATTGAGAATTGCATCTGTTGCCAAAAATGCCTCCGGCACAGAAAGGCGCTTATTTGCAGAATCATCTAAAGTTCTCTCAAACCATTGAGCCGAAGCAGTCATTGCCGCATTTTGCAAATCACTGATAACAAAACGGGAAAGTGATGCCATCCTTTCACTTCTCATCGGATTTCTCTTATATGCCATTGCTGATGAACCAATCTGTTTTTCTTCAAATGGCTCATCCACTTCCTTCAAATGGCTAAGCAGACGAATGTCACTGGAAAATTTCGTTGCACTTTGGGCAATTCCAGATAACACCTGTAAAACGGCAAAATCAGCCTTCCTTGTATATGTCTGACCGCTCACACTTTGACATTTAGAAAAACCGATTTTATCTGCTATTTTCTGCTCCAGCATTTCTACCTTTTTCTCATCTCCCTCGAACAATTCAAGGAAGCTTGCTCCTGTTCCGGTAGTTCCCTTACAGCCGAGCAGTTTCAAATTATTCAGTTGAAAATCAAGCTGTTCGATATCAAACAGCAAATCATTGAGCCAAAGACAGGCTCTTTTTCCCACGGTTGTTGGCTGTGCTGCCTGAAAGTGAGTATATGCTAAAGTTGGAAGCCCCTTATATTTCATGGCAAACTCACTCAAAGCTTCCACAGCATTCATAAGCAGGTTTCTTATCTGTATCAATGCACTCTGCATTAAGATAATATCTGTATTATCTCCCACATAACAGGAAGTAGCCCCCAAGTGAATAATCCCCGCTGCATGAGGACATGCGTCTCCAAAAGTATGCACATGTGCCATAACATCATGACGAAGCTCTTTCTCATACTTCTTTGCCTTTTCATAATCAATGTTGTCAATCTGTGACTTCATTTCTTCAATTTGTTCATCCGTAATCGGAAGTCCAAGTTCCTTTTCACTTTCTGCAAGAGCCACCCACAGCTTTCTCCATGTAGAAAATTTCCTGTCATTGGAAAATATGCTTTGCATCTCTTTGCTTGCATAACGTTCACACAAAGGTGATTGATAAATATCTGTTCTCATTCTTTGTTACTCCTTCTTATATGTTGATTCCAATTCGCTTTGCAACTTCTATATATGCCTCTTCCACATTTCCTAAATCTCTTCGGAAGCGATCTTTATCCATCTTTTCTCCACTTTCCACATCCCATAATCTGCATGTATCCGGAGATATCTCATCTGCAAGAATTACTTTGCCATGAAATCTGCCAAATTCAATTTTAAAATCAATCAAACGTAATCCGGCTTTTAAAAACTCAACCTGCAACACATCATTTATCATAAATGCATATTTCTTAATTGTTTCTATTTCTGCTGAGGACGCAAGATTCAAAGCTTTCGCAAAGTAACTGTTAATCAATGGGTCTCCCAACTCATCCTTCTTATATGAAAATTCAATTGTCGGCTCTGCCAGCTTCTGACCCTCCGGAATACCCAAACGCTTAGAAAAACTTCCTGCCGCTACATTTCTTACAATGACTTCTAATGGAACGATTTCCACCTTACGAACCGCTGTTTCTCTATCATTTAATTCCTGAATAAAGTGAGTTGGCACTCCTTCTTTTTCTAATCTCTGAAATAAGTAATTAGTCATACGATTGTTAATTGCACCTTTGCCAACAATCGTTCCTTTTTTCTGCCCATTAAATGCAGTCGCATCGTCCTTATATGATACAATCAAAACATCCGGTTCGTCGGTTAAGTAAACCTTCTTCGCCTTTCCTTCATATAACTGTTCACATTTTTGCATCTTGCATGTCCTCCTTATACAAACACGTTATCATTTTCCTTGTTATTGCAACAAAAAAGGCAAAGACGCCTTTAAGTTCACTAAAACTTAAAGACGCCTTTGCCTTTACGCCGAACATCATACACCCTACTGCATTGTTTGTCAAGTAAAATCTCACGCCTACTTTCCACTGTCTCCATAGTTCGCAAGCACTCTTGCCGATGGATCATTTACATTACAGCCATCCCATTCCTTATTTGGCATCCAGAAATCTACAACCATTTCGCTTTGCCCCGGATAGTATTCTTCAAAAATCTCACGATATAATAATGATTCTTTTGTAAATGGTCTTGCATGACTGTATTTTTCACACTTTTCTTTGAATTCTGCATCTGTATACACTTCTTCAGCATAGGCTTTCAAATAATCTACCATGGAATGTC
>CAZRZV010000080.1:0-6436 GCA_964604665.1 uncultured Faecalimonas sp.
CAATATGCGTGAGGAACATGAAGAAAAGTTGATTCGTGAAGCAGAGAAACTGGCAAAAGAAGAGAAAGCCAAAGAAAAGGCAAAACAAAGGGCGCAACGAAAAGAATTTGGGTTTATTGCAGTTTCTATCGGCGAAGGTTTAAACGGGATTTTTAGAGAACTTGGTGTCGACTATATCATTGAAGGTGGTCAGACCATGAATCCAAGCACCGATGATATGTTAAATGCCATTGATGAGGTAAATGCAAAACATGTATTTATCTTCCCTAACAATAAAAACATTACGCTTGCTGCAAATCAGGCAAAATCTCTGGTTAAAGATAAGGAAGTCATTGTTATTCCGACAAAGACAGTACCGCAGGGAATTACGGCAATCATCAATTTCTCACCGGATGTAACGGCTGAAGAGAATGAAAAAGTAATGTTAGATGAAATCAAAAATGTAAAAACCGGTCAGGTGACTTATGCTGTAAGGGATACAAGTATTGATGGAAAAGAAATCCACACGGATGATATCATGGGTATCGGAGACACTGGAATTCTTTCAGTTGGTTCAGATATCGAAGAAACCACGTTGGATATGCTTTCACAGATTGTGGATGAAGATTCTGAATTGATTAGTATCTATTACGGAGCTGATGTGTCGGAAGAAGATGCAGAAAGCCTGATTGCGAAAGTGGAAAAGTTGTATCCGGATGCAGATGTAGATGCACATTCCGGCGGTCAACCGATTTATTACTATGTTTTGGCAGTAGAATAAAAAATAATCAAAGGAGATTGCGCGTGGCGTAATCTCCTTTGTAGCAAGAGGGTAATATGAACGAAAAGTCTAAGATTAGCGCTTTAAAAGGAATTGGCGAAAAGACAGAAATCCTGTTTCAAAAATTACATATTGATACAATCGGCGATCTGCTTCGTTATTATCCGCGTAGTTATGAGATATATGAGAATGCGGTGCCAATCGGAGAGGTTGAAGGGGGAAAGGTAGTGACGATTACCGGCAATATCTTTGGTAAGGTACAAGTGGCAAATTTACGCAATCTCCAAGTGACGACAGCGTATATTAAGGATTTAACGGGAACAATAAAAGTGGTATGGTTTCGTATGCCATTTCTTCGGAATACGTTAAAAAGCGGAAGTGTGATTACGCTTCGCGGCAGAATTGTTCAAAAAAAGGGAAGTCTTCAGATGGAACATCCGGAGATTTTTTATCCGAGTATTTTATATGACCGGAAATTAGATACGATGCAACCCGTATATCCATTGACAGCGGGACTTACCAATCAGACAATAGTAAAAGCCATGAAGCAGGCGATTGAGTATTTGGATTTGAAGCGAGAGTTTTTGCCGCCTTCCATTCGACTGGAACATCATTTGGCAGAGTACAATTTTGCAGTTCGCCAAATTCATTTTCCGGAGAGTAAGGAAGCGTTTTATCAGGCAAGAGAGCGTCTGGTATTTGAAGAGTTCTTAGTATTTATTCTTGCCCTCAGACAAATGAAGGAGACCAATGACAGGCAGAAAAATACATTTTCTTTTCCGAAAAAGCAATTGTTGGAGAAATTTCTAACCGAACTTCCATATGAACTTACGGGGGCTCAGAAAAAGGTTTGGAAAGAGATTTTAAGTGATATGGAAGGGGAGCACGTCATGTCACGCCTGATTCAAGGGGATGTGGGTTCCGGCAAGACGATTATTGCGTTGTTAGGACTTTTGCTTGTCAGTACAAATGGTTATCAGGGAGCGCTTATGGCGCCGACCGAGGTACTTGCAAAGCAGCATTATGAATCTATTACCGAGATGCTTGATGAACATCAGATTCCGGTCAAAGTAGAGCTGTTGACAGGTTCTATGACAGCAAAAGAAAAAAGAGAAGCATATGCGAGAATTGAATCCGGAGAGGCACAGATTATTATTGGTACCCATGCCCTGATTCAGGAGAAAGTCAAATATCATTCTTTGTCATTAGTAGTGACGGATGAGCAACACCGTTTTGGGGTCAAGCAGCGGGAAAGATTTGCTGAAAAGGGACAGATGCCACATATTTTGGTTATGAGTGCGACCCCGATTCCGAGGACGTTGGCAATTATTTTATACGGAGATTTGGATATTTCCGTGATAGATGAACTTCCTGCGAACAGACTTCCGATTAAGAATTGTGTAGTAGATACAGGGTATCGCAAAACTGCTTACAATTTTATTACAAAACAGGTAATGGAGGGAAGACAGTGTTATGTGATTTGTCCGATGGTGGAAGAAAGTGAAGCCATGGAAGCCGAAAATGTATTGGATTATGCAAGGACATTGCAGGAAGAACTTGGAGATTCAATCAAGGTAGCCCATTTGCACGGCAGAATGAAACAAAAAGAGAAAGATGAAATTATGGATGCATTTTTCGGAAATGAGATTCAAGTGCTGGTGTCTACGACGGTAATTGAAGTGGGAATCAATGTTCCGAATGCGACGGTAATGCTGGTTGAAAATGCAGAGCGTTTTGGATTGGCTCAGCTCCACCAATTGAGGGGCCGGGTAGGACGTGGTACACATCAGTCTTATTGTATTTTCATGAGTTCGTCCAAATCTAATGATACAAAAGAACGTTTGTCTATTTTAAATCAAACAAATGACGGATTTAAAATTGCAAGTGAAGATTTAAAACTTCGCGGACCGGGTGACTTGTTTGGAATCAGACAGAGTGGTATTTTGGATTTTAAACTGGGTGATGTATTTCAAGATGCGAAAATATTACAGAGAGCAAGTGAAGCCGCAGTCAATCTGATGAAACAAGACCCGAAATTAGAATTACAAGAAAATCAAAATTTAAAAGAGCATTTGCAGAATTATATTCGAGAAGGAATGTTAGAGACAACTCTATAGGATAAAACTACCAGACTAGATTTTTGAAACCTCCACATACTACGGATGTAACATAAAATAAAACGTTACAAAAAGTTATTTAAAGGAGGAAAACGATTATGGCAAGTCGTTCATCAAACAAAGCAGCAGTACCAGAAGCAAAAGCTGCATTAGACAAATTCAAGTATGAAGTAGCCAGTGAACTTGGAGTACCTTTAAAAGAAGGTTACAATGGTGATTTGACATCAAGACAGAACGGTTCAGTTGGCGGTTATATGGTTAAGAAAATGATCGAACAACAAGAAAAACAAATGTCTGGGAAATAAGACAAAATAAAAAAAGATGCGATTCTTAATGGGTCGCATCTTTTTTTGCTTGCGTTTTATTTGATTTCGCATAGTTTCTTGGGGGCATCTTCATATATTTTAAAAAGACCCGATTAAATGTCTTGATGGATGTAAATCCGGATGCGTATGCCGTATCTGTCACAGAGACATTTTCTCTCAGCAATTTGCAGGCATGATTTACGCGGAGTTCTGTAATAAAGTCCTTGTAACTGATGTTCATTCTTTCTTTGAATACATGCGAAATATAATATTTGCTCAAGTATAATTCTTTTGATAAGTAGTCTAAAGTAAGCGGTTTTGTATAGTTTTCCGTGCAGTAATGCAATAATTTCTTTACGGTATCATACTCTCCCGGTTTGTCGATAAATGCAGTCGATAAAAACATTTCACCGATCAGTGATAAAAGATAACCTTTCGCGATAATCAGGGAAAGGGTAGTATTTTGGCTTAAATGATGTATGATATGTTTAATATAATTTTCAACGTCAATGGACAGCGTAGAAACATTCCAAACCGGAACAGAGGGAATACAGGCTTTAAATATCTTTTCGAATTCCTGTAAGGTTTCCGGTGTAAAAATTATCAGATAACCTTCCAAGGGAGATTGGTCCTGATAGAAATGAATTTGGTTTGGAAAAGAAAGTAATATATCTCCTGAATTTAGGGTGTATTGTTTATTATCCAGGGTAACAACACTTTGTCCTTTTGTAATATAAATCAATTCTACGTGCGTATGAATATGAGGACTTGGTGATAAGTATTCTATGGGTTGCGCTGTGAAAGCAACTTTTCGCATTTCTATATCGTATAACATGTCTTCGTCCTCCTAAAAAAGCAAAAAATGAGGTGTTTCTCACGCTCTATTGCCTTGTATTATAATGGTTGTTAAGTAAAATGTAAAGTAGATAACAAAATGAAAGGATTTTAGGAGGATTTTGTCATGGAAAGATGGGCTCGAGCAAACTATACCCCATGTCTTCCTTTGGGAGACAATCGTTCCCTTATCACAGGATGTGAGAGACATATACAACTTTCTCGCAGGGCTGCGGCAGAGGGAACTGTATTGTTAAAAAATGAAAATCAGGTTCTTCCATTTGTAAAAGGAACAAAAGTTGCTGTTTTCGGATGCGGACAGATTGATTATGTAAAAGGCGGCGGTGGTTCCGGAATAGTTTATTCGGCATATGTGCGCAATATTTATGAAGGATTGAAATTAAAAGAAGATATTGAAGTATTTGATTCCCTTTCACTGTACTACGAGGATTATGTGAAAGAGCAATACAAAAATGGTGAAAAGAACGGTCTGTTTGATGAAGCGAAACTTCCGGAAGAATTGCTTCAAAAAGCTGCAGATTACACAGATACGGCTTTGATTGTGATTCGAAGATATTCTTCAGAAGAAATCGACAGAAAGAATGACGGAACGGATGATTACTTCTATTTGAGTGAAACTGAAAAAGCTATGGTGGATGCCGTTACAGAAAATTTTGCGAAAGTGGTAGTGCTTCTCAATGTTGGCGCGATGATTGATACATCATGGCTCGCATACAATGATAAGATAGCAGCAGCGGTTATGGTATGGCAAGGCGGTATGGAAGGTGGTCTTGCAGTAGCTGATATCCTGACCGGTGATGTAACGCCTTCAGGTAAATTAGTGGATACTTGTGCAAAATCCTTTGACGATTATCCGACTTCTGAGGGATTCCACGAATCGGAAGACTACGTAAAGTATCATGATGATATTTATGTTGGGTATCGTTATTTTGAGACCGTACCGGGCAAAAAAGATTGCGTTGTATATCCGTTTGGATTTGGGCTCTCTTATACAACATTTACGATATCGGACACGCAGGCGACAGAAATTGGCGGAAAGATTTTGGTATCTGCAACCGTTACAAACACAGGTGCTGTTGCAGGGAAAGAAGTTGTTCAGGTTTACTACAGTGCACCTGTCGGAAAAATTGACAAACCGGCAAGAGAACTTTGCGGATTTGCGAAAACAAAGACATTGGAACCAGGTGAAAGTGAAGTGCTTCACGTGACATTTGATATCAAAGATATGGCTTCTTTTGATGATATGGGTGTGATTGCAAAATCTGCATTTGTGATGGAAAAAGGAACGTATAAGATCTACGTAGGTACAGATGTAAGAACGGCAGAACAGATTGCTTATACATACGAATTGGCAGAAGATACTGTGACAGAACAGTTACATTCTTACTGTGCTCCGGAAGAATTAGATAAACGTATGAAAGCAGACGGCACATATGAGACACTGGAATGTAAGCCTGCAGAAAGAACACAGTTCCCATGTGAATATCAGTGTGCAGTAAAGCCTGAACATGAAGAGAAAGTTTATATTTTGCAGGATGTAGCAGACGGAAAAGTAGATTTGGATACTTTCCTTGCACAAATGTCTGACGAAGAAGTGATGGAGTTGCTTGGTGGTCATGCAAACCAAGGAGTTGCAATTACATCCGGAATTGGCTGCAATGAGCATTATGGTATTCCTCCGATTATGACAGCAGATGGTCCTGCAGGTGTTCGTGTTGCACCATGGACAGGTGTATACGCAACGGCATTTCCTGTTGCAACAGCACTTGCCTGTACATGGAACCTGAGCATTCTTGAAGAAGTGGGTAAGGCCGGTGCTTTAGAGTGTAAAGAAAACAATATGCTTATTTGGCTGACGCCTGCTCTTAATATTCATAGAAGTCCGCTGTGCGGAAGACATTTTGAATATTATTCCGAAGACCCGTTTGTAGCAGGAAAGATGGCAGCCGCAATGGTAAACGGTATTCAGTCGCAAAACATCGTGGCTACCCCAAAACATTTTGCATGTAACAACAAGGAAACAAACCGTAAATTTTCAAATTCCATTGTTTCTGAAAGGGCATTGCGTGAGATTTACCTCAAAGGTTTTGAAATTTGTGTCAAAGAATCAAAACCGAAATTTCTCATGACCTCTTATAATATTCTCAATGGTATCAAAACATCTCAAAATGCAGAATTGATTCAAGGTATTCTTAGACAGGAATGGGGATTTGAAGGAACAGTTACGAGTGACTGGGATACATGTACAGACCACACCGGTGAAACAAAGGCAGGTAATGACCTTAAAATGCCGAGAGGAGAAACGGATGTTTTGAAAGAAGCATTAGCAAAGGGAGAGATTACTCGTGCAGAACTTTGCGTATGTGCAAAGCGTATCTTAGAACTGATTTTGTGGTTAG
>CAZRZV010000081.1:0-6264 GCA_964604665.1 uncultured Faecalimonas sp.
CTGGGCACCTGCCGGCGGCGAACCGGTCATCATTAAAGTAAAGGAAGGTGCATACTAATGGGCTTAGATTTTATATATCCTGAATTTGAAATTATCAGAGATGAAAATAAATGTATCGGTTGTCGTGTATGTGAGCGACAATGTGCTAACGAGGTTCACTATTTTGATGAAGACAAAGGCTTTATGAAGTGCGATGAGAGCAAATGTGTCAATTGTCAGCGTTGCGTTTCCCTGTGTCCTGTCAGAGCCTTAAAAATAGTGAAAAGCAACTGCACATTATGTGAAAATGCCAACTGGCAAAATGATACGATAAAGGAAATTTACAAACAGGCAAATAGTGGAGGTGTTCTTTTATCTTCTATGGGTAATCCAAAACCACTTCCCGTGTATTGGGACAAAATACTAATCAACGCTTCCCAAGTAACCAATCCTTCTATTGACCCTTTGCGGGAGCCAATGGAAACACGGGTTTATCTTGGCAAAAAGCCGGAAAAGGTGGAACGTCTTTCTGATAGTAAACTTTCTCTGAAACTGCCACCGCAAATAGAACTGTCAATGCCTGTAATGTTTTCTGCAATGAGTTATGGTTCTATCAGCTACAATGCACATAAATCACTCGCCCTTGCCGCTACGAAACTTGGTATTCTATACAATACAGGTGAAGGCGGTCTGCATGAGGATTTCTATTGCTATGGGGAAAATACGATTGTCCAGGTAGCATCCGGACGTTTTGGTGTACACGAAGAATATCTGAATACCGGAGCTGCCATTGAGATTAAAATGGGTCAGGGTGCAAAGCCCGGAATCGGCGGACATTTGCCGGGAGCTAAAATTGTCGGTGATGTATCACGTACCAGAATGATACCGGAGGGCTCTGACGCTATTTCACCTGCTCCACACCATGACATCTACTCCATTGAAGATTTAAGACAACTTGTCTTTTCACTAAAAGAAGCTACAGAGTACAAAAAGCCTATCATTGTGAAGGTTGCCGCTGTACATAATATTGCCGCCATTGCCAGTGGTATCGCCCGAAGCGGTGCAGATATCATTGCCATTGATGGTTTTCGTGGTGGTACCGGTGCCGCTCCGACCAGAATTCGTGATAATGTAGGTATTCCGATTGAACTGGCGCTGGCAGCAGTTGATCAAAGACTCCGAGATGAAGGAATTCGTAATAATGTATCCTTAGTTGTCGGCGGTAGTATCCGCAGTGCTGCTGATGTAGTAAAGGCAATCTCATTAGGTGCCGACGCCTGTTATGTCGCTACTGCCGCTTTACTTGCCCTCGGCTGTCATCTTTGCCGAACCTGTCAAAGTGGTAAATGTAACTGGGGTATTGCCACTCAGCGTTCTGACCTGGTAAAAAGACTAAATCCGGAAATCGGAAGTGAACGGTTAATCAACTTAATGACTGCATGGCAACACGAAATCAAAGAACTTATGGGTGGTATGGGAATCAACTCTATCGAGGCCTTGCGTGGTAATCGTCTGATGCTCCGCGGAATCGGCTTAAATGAAAAAGAGCTTGAAATTCTCGGTATCCCTCATGCAGGCGAGTAAAAGCGTATCTATAAAATGAATCTATTCGGAAAAAATGCAACTTAAACGGCATTTTCTCAAGAAATACGTAAAAATATGTTTGGAGGTGTGGTATAATATGAAAGTGATAGACGCTACAGATTTAGATTATAAAACAATCAATGAAACAATCCGTAAAACGGATGATACCTGTACTGTAAAGAACTGTTGCGGTCAACGCTTTATCGGAGCAGGTATGTCAGACAAAAATATTTCTATCCAAGGAATTCCGGGAAATGCTCTTGGGGCATATTTAAATGACTCTGTCATCACAGTAACTGCAAATGCACAAGATGCAGTTGGTGACACCATGAATGAGGGGAAAATTATCATTCATGGCAATATCGGCGATGCCGCCGGTTATGCTATGCGTGGTGGCAAAATCTATGTACAAGGCAATGCCGGTTATCGCGCCGGTATTCATATGAAGGTATACAAAAGTAAGATTCCCGTAATGATTATCGGTGGCACTGCCGGAAGTTTCTTAGGTGAGTATCAGGCCGGTGGAATCATCATTGTGTTGGGCTTAAACTCTAATGTCAAACACATTGTCGGTAATTTTCCATGTACCGGAATGCATGGCGGAAAAATATTCCTTCGTGGCACCTGCGATAATATTAACTTTCCAAACCATGTTACCGCAAGGGCTGCAACCCCGGATGATATGACAGAAGTCAACGGATACCTTTCCGAATATTGTTCCGATTTAGGACAGAAATTGGAAACGATACTAAATGCCCCTTTTACTGTCATTACTCCTGACAGTAAAAATCCATATAAACAAATGTATGTAGCAAATTAAAAGAAAGTAGGTATGCTTATGAAGTATTCAAAACAAGAAGTGTTACAGTATGTTACTGAGGAAGATGTGAAGTTCATCCGGCTTGCATTTTGTGATGTATTCGGCAAACAAAAGAACATATCCATTATGCCTGAAGAACTTTCTCGTGCTTTTGAGGATGGCATTGCCATTGATGCTTCTGCTATTACAGGTTTCGGCGATGAAACGCATTCTGATTTACTTCTTCATCCCGATGCAGACACATTAATGCCTCTGCCTTGGAGACCGGAACATGGGCGAGTTGTCCGTATGTTCTGTAATATTACTTATCCTGATGGACGAACATTTGAATGTGATACTCGTTCTATTCTCAAGGAAGCGATACAGGAGGCTGAAAAAGCAGGTATCCATTTTTACTTTGGTGCTGAACAGGAATTTTACCTGTTTACTATAGACGAAAATGGTGAACCGACAAAGAATCCGTACGATAACGCCGGATATATGGATATTGCTCCTGATGATAAAGGAGAAAACATTAGACGTGAAATCTGCCTCACTTTAGAGCAAATGGGAATCTATCCGGAACGCTCTCACCATGAAGAAGGTCCCGGTCAAAATGAAATCGATTTTCGTTACTCCGATCCTCTGACTGTGGCTGATAATGCAATGACTTTCCAAACCGTTGTAAAAATAGTGGCAGGACGTAACGGACTGGTTGCAGATTTTAGTCCAAAGCCACTTGCAGATAAACCCGGCAACGGATTTCATATTAATATTTCCGCTCTTGCAAATGATAATTCAGATAAATTACATCAAATTATTGCGGGTATTCTTGCAAAAATTACTGATATGACTCTCTTTTTAAATCCATTAGACAGCTCTTATCAGCGATTTGGTAATGACAAGGCTCCACAATATATTTCTTGGTCCAGCGAAAACCGTTCGCAGCTGATTCGAATTCCTGCTGCTGTAGGTAAATACCGTCGTGCTGAACTTCGTTCTCCCGACCCGGCAGCCAACACCTATTTAGCTTTTGCACTGATGATATATGCCGGGCTCTATGGCATTCAGAATCAACTACCATTGGCAGACCCTACGGATATCAATCTTTATAAAGCAGATGCAGATGTGCTTGCAAAGTTCAAAAGACTGCCAACTACTTTAAAAGATGCCTGCGTGGCAGCGCTTAACAGTGAATTTATAAAACAACATGTTCCTGATGAAATACTAGACATATACTGCAATAGATAATATCAAAAAAGTGGAAGGAGGAATGCAACATGAGTCTAAAAGAACGTTGCTACAGCATACTCATCGTATCAGCAACAGACAGTTTTACTTCTGCCTTCGGCGGGTTGCTTCCTGAATTCAGATACTCTCCTGTACATGCCGTAACCAGTATCAATGCAGCAAAAAGAATGATTGCTGAACGCTCCTTTGATTTTGTTATTATCAACTCCCCGTTACCGGATGACGTTGGAACACGTTTTGCTATTGACACGTGCACCTCAAATCAAACAGCCGTATTACTCTTAGTAAAGGCTGAGATAAGTGCTGATATTCACGATAAAGTTGCTGAATATGGAGTTTTTACATTACCCAAACCAACCTCCAAACCAACTTTGATGCTTGCCCTGCATTGGATGGAAAGTATGCGTGAACGTCTAAGACAATTTGAGAAAAAGTCAACCTCCATTGAAGAGAAAATGGCAGAAATCCGTATTGTCAATAAGGCAAAATGGATTTTAATCAGTGAACTCAAAATGAGCGAACCGGATGCTCATCGTTACATAGAAAAACAAGCTATGGATCAATGTGTATCAAGGAAACGTATTGCGGAGGATATCATCAAAACCTACTCTTAAAAACTCAAACGGGGACGTAGTGAAATTGAATTTCACTATGTCCCCGTTTTGTTAGTGGAAACTAAAATACTTCTGTCCATTTTGCAAAGTCACACCGCGGGCTGTCGCCATCTCGCTAAAGGTTACCATTTGATAACCTCTTGCCTTTAACTCCGGAACCACCATTCTCATTGCTTCTATAGTCGAACTATAAATATCGTGCAGCAAAACAACATCTCCATCCTGCACAGTCGCTAAAATATACTGGGCTACTGCATTTGCATCTTTTAGTTGCCAATCTGTGGTATCTACAGACCACAGTGCAATCGGCGCACCTGCATGTTCCGTGACAACATCATTGACTATTCCATATGGCGGACGCAATAATCCGACCTTTTCTCCGGTAATCGCACTTATCTTATCATACGAGCCGGTAATTTCCGCCACAATCTGTTCCGGCAGCAATTTTGAAAACTGCAAATGACTATACGTATGACTACCGATTTCACATCCTGCTTCTTTCATCTTTAATATTGCTTCTGAATAAGTATCAACTCTGTGTCCCAGCAAAAAGAATGTAGCACGAACTCCATGTGCCTGTAAAATTGCAAGAAGTTCATCGGTATAGATACTCGGGCCATCATCAAACGTCAATGCAATCATCGGCTGATTCGGGTCTACTAAGGGCTTCCGGTTCTCAATCGTCTCCGTCTTATTGACCTCTTCTATCGTCTCTTTTTCATTGTCATGCAAACTCATCACATAACTGTTTGCGTATTGTATTATCTTTGTCGTACAAAAAAACAGCAGGGCAAATATTATTATAAGCCCTACTGATTTTATGATTTTCTCTTCTAAATTTCGTTGTAAAAACTTCATAATATCACCCTATAATATACTCTCCAGAGTCATTATAAGATACTTTTCGACATTATGCAATTACTCTGACTCTCAAAACTTCGCTAATTTTTTCCAAGTTTGCCACAACTGTTTCCGGAATATCTCCATCTACATCCAGCATCATATAACCATATTCATTTCTACTTTTATTTGTCATATCAGAAATATTGATACCGCCTTCAGCTAAGACACTGGTAACCTGCCCGATTACATTCGGTACGTTGCGATGACAAACAGTGACTCTCGTCTTATCTCCACGTTTTCCCATATCGCAATTAGGATAGTTCACAGAATTGCGGATATTTCCATTCTCCAAAAATTCAACAACTTCCTGTACTGCCATGACCGCGCAATTATCTTCTGATTCTTGCGTAGAAGCGCCAAGATGTGGAATTACGATAACATTCTTCTGTCCTGCAACCTTTGGATTCGGGAAGTCTGTCACATATTTTTTTACTTTCCCGGCTTCTAATGCTGCAATCATATCTTCCTCATTTACCAGCACATCTCTTGCAAAATTCAAAACGACAACATCCTGTTTCATCATGTCAAATGCTTCTTGATTCAACATACCTTTTGTAGATGGAAGCGCCGGAACATGAATGGTAATATAATCACACTCATGATATAACTCTTCCAATTGGGTTGCATGATGAACATGATGTGACAATTTCCAAGCTGCATCCACAGACAAATATGGATCATATCCATATACTTTCATTCCTAAATGGATGGCTGCATTAGCCACAAGCACACCGATTGCACCAAGTCCGATAACGCCAAGTGATTTTCCTTTCAATTCACAGCCCGCAAATGCTTTCTTTGCCTTTTCTGCTGCTTTTGCAATATTCTCATCTTTTTGGTTCTCTTTCACCCAGTCAATTCCGCCAATCACGTCCCTGGATGCAAGGAACAAGCCTGCAAGTACCAATTCTTTTACGCCGTTTGCATTTGCCCCCGGTGTATTAAATACTACAATTCCTTCCTCTGCACAGCGGTCTAAAGGAATATTGTTCACCCCTGCACCTGCTCTTGCAATTACTTTTAAATTCTTACTAAATTCCATTTCATGCATAGCCGCACTTCTTACCAAGACTGCGTCTGCATTTTCCATACCATCTACTTTGGCATAAGCATCGCCAAATTGACTTAAACCGA
>CAZRZV010000082.1:0-6260 GCA_964604665.1 uncultured Faecalimonas sp.
TTTCAGTGATTTCATCTGTCTTTTATTTTTGTTATAATAATCCTAACAGTATCACTAGGTCTGCATGGCATCCGAAACGACTTGATGTCATAGGCGCTCATAATGAGCAACGTTTGTTTTTTGAAAAAAAGGGTTTAAAAAAAGCGTATATTAGTAGTTGTAATGAGGCGTTAACATACTATTCAATGATGTTAAATGAGATGGATCAAAGGAAATATCCTAAAGAGGCAAAGCTACTAAGAAAAGAAATACGGAGAGTAATAAAGCAAAATAAAGAAATATTAAATCTTTCATTAAGCAAAAATAGTTTTTATTATGAATCATCGTACCCTGTGGCAATGAAATTTTATTGGTATTATATAAGCATAAAAAACAAACTTTTGAAAATGTGGTTTCATATTTATGATGAAGTTGTTTTATTAAGGCTTAAATTAATGTATCCTACACGTATAATGAATTCTACAAAGACAATAAAATATATTTTGAAAAACAATTGTTCTATTGCCCGTTATGGTGATGGCGAATTTGAATTAATGATGCAAACAGGTTTTGTACTATTTCAAGACACTGATGAAAAACTAGCAAAAGCACTTACAAATGTATTCATTAACAAGAATGATGATTTGCTAATTTGTTTTCCTTATCCAATTGAATCAATGAAGGGGTTAAAGAAACTTGATTTTTGGAGAAGTTGGGCATTAAAGAATAAAAAAAATGTTGTTGTATATATTCGCTCAATTATGGGAGATATGAATAAGTATAAGTTTGGAGATGCTTGTATATCACGACCTTATACGACAAATAGTTCCAGAAAAAAGACAAATGAATTATTTTTTTATTTAAAACAATTGTGGCAAGACAAGGATATTTTATTTGTTGAAGGACAGGAAACTCGCCTCGGCGTAGGTAATGACCTATTTGATGGTGCTAAAAGCATAAAGAGAATACTTGCACCTGCGAAAAATGCTTTTGATAAATACAATGATATCTTAGAGTCGGTGTTATCACACTGGAATGGTGAATTGGTTATAATAGCTTTAGGACCAACGGCAACAGTTTTAGCTTGCGATTTATCAAAGCAAGGAATACAAGCTCTTGATATAGGACATATTGATATTCAGTATGAGTGGTTTTTGAAAGGGGATGCTTGGGTTCCAATAGAACACAAATATACAGCAGAAGCTGTTGGTGGTTTAAATCCAACAGATATTAAGGATAATACATATATTTCTCAAATAATAGATAGAATAAATTAATTATTATGGGGAAAAGATTTTATATTTTTCAATTGTTTACTTGACAGAGAGCAGTTTGAAAGTGTGGATAAACAACTTGAAATAAGCAGTGTATGATTATATAATAAGGCAAATCGTGTGTGAATGGAGAATAGAGATGTATTTTGTTATGAACAGCAGGAGTATTCCCACGGTGCATCTGGTGAATGAGACCGTGATTGAGCCGCCGTATGTGCACCGTAGGAGGATTCCGCACGAGTGGATTATTTATATCATAAAAAAGGGCAGGATGGAACTGGAGGAGGATGGAATCTTATATCATTTGTCTCCGGGGGATTTTTTGCTGTTGTCTCCTGAGAGCCAACATGAGGGCAGGGAAGTAACGTATTGCGAATATTTCTATATTCATTTTCAAGATGCAGATATCCATACTGTTTTGGAAAATGACCAACAGTTGCGCGAAAAGATGTGCCTGATGCGCGGTGCAGCGCTTAGCGGAGAACACAATAAATTGGAAGAGTCCGGAATTTTGCTTCCGAAATATTGTCACATGTCGGACGATGCAATGGTTACTCTGACGCATGATTTGTATGATATGATGCAGGATAAAAGGGAACATATGGAATATTATAAGACGCTCTGTGGTTCTCGGTTTTTGCAATTGCTTGTTAGTATTTCAAGAAGGTGTCTGTCTAATGAACTGGAAAATGCCAAGGTAATCAGTGCGGGAAATTATCGGAGGATTCTCGAAGTCCAGAATTATCTTCGTGCCAGTTATCAGGAGCAGATTACAGGTGATATGCTGGCAGAGCATTTTGATATGAATTTTGACTATCTAAACCGTTTGTTCCGCCAGAGTGTTGGAAGGCCAATCTTTCAGTACCTGAACGGGTTGAGGATTGCAAGAGCCCGGGAACTGCTCACGACCACATCCATGCGGATTTCACAGATCAGTGAGCAGGTCGGGTTTGTAGACGAGAGTTATTTCAGCAAGGTGTTCAAAAAGTATACAGGAAAAAGCCCTGCGGAGTATTCTAAGATACCATTTAGCGACAGAGAGTTTTCTTCGTCCACTTACGGGAGCGCCAGCGGAAATAATAGTTGACACCCCGGAAAGCCTCGTCAAGTGCAAATGCAATCCAGCATCCATTTAGCCCAAGACCGGCTTTTATACCCAGTAGATAAGAGAAGAACACACTCATTACCCAGCAGGAGCAGATGGACACCACCATCGGGAATACGACATCTCCTGCCCCGCGCAGAGAATTTTCTTCAATGTGGTTAAAACCACGAAACAATTCCACAAAGATATCCAGGAAAAGCAGGGTTCGCCCTGCTTTTAGAATATCCGGGTCACTGGTAAAGAGAGACAGCAGTGAACGCCCGAACAAGAACAGAAGTAATGATAGCGTGACATTTAATGCCAGTGTTACTTTCAGATTCTGGATGTTCAATTGGTATGCCTGCTCGAATTTTCTGGCACCGGATAGCCATCCTATCATCAAAGATGTGGACATTCCGAGTGCCATTCCCAGAACATATACATAAAATACCAGATTGGACACATAGATTTTGGTCGAAATTGCTGTCACGCTAACGAGTGCGATAATCGACGTGGTAACAGCCTGAGAAATACTGTAGGAGAGCGAACTGATACCACCCGGAATTCCTACCTTTAGGATAGGAAATATCATCTTCAGACAGTGCACGGAGATGTGTCTAAAGTCGAATCCTATAGGGAGTTTACAGAGCAAGATGAACATGATAAGCAGTCCAAAGGCTCTGCTAATCATATTGCTCCATGCTATGCCTGCGACACCGTGAAGTGGAAAAACAGGCGGGCAGAATATGACCAGATAATTTAAGAATGCATTCAGCAGGTTCATTCCAAGGGATACACCTACAGAGATTCGCGGTTTTCCATAACTTTTAAAGATAGAAGAAATAATGGAAAAAAGCGCACTAAGGAAAGAAAATCGCATACAAATGCTGAAATAGACAACTGCATTGTCCAGCACAGCGCCTTCAAGGTGCATGAGCGACATAAAGGGTCTGGCGAAAATAACTGCCACCATACTAACAGTCAAGCTGAGTACGGAAGCAAAAACTAGAGATGAGATAGCCGCGTTGGAAGCCTGCTCCTTGTGGCCTGCACCGAGATTGTGGCTGATGACGATGGAAGCACCGGTTCCGATTACGGTATAGAAGGTCGCAATCATGCCGGAAAACTGGCTCGCAGTGCCGACGGCGGCAACTGCTTCGTCTGAAAAGAAGGAGAGCATGAAGGTATTAACGGTTCCCATAAAATGTACAAGGAACATTTCCAAAAATAAAGGTATAAAAATTCCCGACAGTGTCATAGTGCCTTGCGGAGTCTCCACTTTGCACAGGTTTTTATCAAAAAATCGCAACATGTTTCATCTCCTCCTTTGGAACGCAGGTTTTTTTTATTTGTTATGCCTTATTATAGAAGAATGGAAAAGAAATACAATGGATTTAAGAGGGATAACTTGTAAATTAGCGACATAATTGAAAATGGGATTTTCGAGAGATATATATAACAAAACCCGGCTGTAATAAAAAGCCGGGTTTTGATTCTTTCAATATTAAGCATTGCAATTAGAATGTTCTTTTGATTCGTAACCATACATAGAATCTGAGATAATCTTCATAACTTTGTCATGACAACCTCCGCATCCTGTTGAGCAGTGGGTAACCTTTTGAACATCCTCAAACGCTGAAACTGCATCTTCAATGTTTCCCACATTATCAAGAACATCTAAGATATCATTATAACTAACCTGTTTGCAATTACATACCATATAATTTACTGCCATAGTTGTTCCCTCCTGTGTTATTTTACTTTAAAACTGTTTTTCGTATGTATCTATAATTATGACACCAAAATACTTAAAATGCAAGACATTCATTTTGAGAGATGGATAATAAAAAAACTTCTTGACATAATATTTGTTCTGTTATATTATATTGGTGTACTAGAACACTAATACGCTAGTACAGATGAAAGAATGGAAAGGAGTAATACAGTGAGTTGGAAATTAGATAAGAACAAACCAATATGTCCACAACTTTACGAACGGATTAGCGTTCGGATTGCGTCGGGTATTTACAAACCGAACGACAAACTACCCTCTGTGCGGGACTTAGCTGTTGCGGCTGGTGTGAACCCGAATACGGTTCAGCGTTCTTACGAACTTTTGGAGCAGCAGGGACTGATATACACGGTTCGAAACAGTGGAAGATTTGTCAGTGAGGATAGTTCGCTGGCACAAGAGAGTGTGAAAAGTTTGCGCGAGGAAAAGACAAAAGAGTATTTTGCGCAAATGAAAGCCTTGGGATTGGATGCACAGATGACGAAAGAATATATAAAGGAGTGGTCAGTATGAGTGAGTTATTGAAATGTGAAAATCTTACGAAGTGCTATGGAAATTTCCGAGCGTTAAATTCGATTAATCTGAGCTTGGGAAGCGGGAAAATTGTAGGATTATTAGGACCGAACGGGTCAGGAAAGACAACTTTAATTAAATTGATGAATGGGCTTCTTACACCGACTTCAGGAGAACTTTTGATTGATGGGAAGAAGCCGGGACCGGAGACGAAGGCATTGGTAGCCTATCTGCCGGATAATACGTATTTGAATTCTTGGATGACGGTAGAAAAGATTGTAAATTACTTTGTGGATTTCTATGAGGATTTCCGACCGGACCTTGCATATCAGATGTTTGAAAAACTTGATATTTCTCCGAAGACACGTTTGAAAGCATTGTCAAAAGGAAATAAAGAGAAAGTCTGTCTCATTCTGGTTATGAGCAGGAATGCAAAACTTTATGTGCTGGATGAACCAATCGCGGGCGTTGACCCTGCTGCCAGAGACTACGTTATCTCGACAATTATCAATAATTATAATCCGGATGCAACTGTGTTGATATCCACACACTTAATAGCCGATATTGAGCAGGTGCTGGATGAAGTTATTTTTATTCAGAACGGAGAGATTCTCTTACAAAAGACGGTAGATGATATCCGAGAGGAAAATGGAAAGAGCGTGGATGAACTTTTCAGGGAGGTATTCAGATGGTAGGAAAATTATTTAAGCATGAGATTTCTGCGCTGGGGCGCATGATGTTACCGGTACTCTGTGCAGTATTGGGCGTTGGTGTGTTTACTAGAATTATCCAATGTTTCTCGACAGATACAGTTGCATATGGGATTGTGGAGACATCTTCATTTGTAATACTTGTTATTGCAATTATTGCCAGTATTTTTCTGGCGTTGATATTCGGAGTAGTCAGATATTACAAGAACTTGTTTACCTGCGAAGGGTATTTGTCCTTTACACTGCCTGTAACGACAGCGCAACATATTTGGGTAAAAGCAGTTGTTGCAGTCATGTTTATGGCGATTGCGATGATTACGTCTGTAGTCGCACTTGCAATTACATTTTTAGGGAAAGATTTGGCTGACATATTGCGTGCGATTGCATATATATGGGACATGGTGGCAAAGAGAGATGTTAAGATGGTACACATCGTATTTTATATGATTGAAGGAGTGATTTTGCTCATCGCATCTACATTTATGACATATTTCTTATATTATAGTTGTATCACAATCGGACAGATGGCGAAAAAGAACAGAGTCATGGCGGCAGTAGGCGTGTACTTTGCCTACTATATTATCACGCAGATTTTAGGTACGATTATGATTATAGTGATTTCTATCTATGGATATCTGATTCCAATGGAGAAGATTGCACTTTTCGTGGAGAAACACACGTACCTTTGCGGACATCTATTCTTTATCGGTCTCACGGTATTGTGTGCGATTATGGTATTGATATACTACTTGATTTGTCATACAATCATTCGCAAAAAATTAAATCTGGAGTAAGGAGGGGAAGACGATGAAAAAACTTATAAAAATAGTTACGGTATCCCTTATGATGCTGGTTGTGATGACAGGTTTGACAGGATGCCGCAGATTCGAAGAGATGCGCCAGAGCCA
>CAZRZV010000083.1:0-2906 GCA_964604665.1 uncultured Faecalimonas sp.
CCTGCAAACTTTGGTGCGTTTTCAAATCTGTTAAAGTCACCAATCTCAACAACCATTGATAATGCTGTATGCGTTTTGATTCCTAAAAAGCATCCCATGTTTTGAACTTTTTCTTTGTATTTTTCACCTGATGCAAGTTCCTCAATTCTTTCATCAAGACGCTCTATCTTTTCTGTAAGGTACTCGTAGGTCACAAGATATTCTGTCAATGTTTCTTTGTCCAAACCTGTTAAGTCAAGATTCTTAAGCCATTTCATATGTGCGATTGTCCAGTATGTTTTGCCTCCGTCAAATTTCTTGCCCTGTCTAAGAACAAATGCAAGTATCTGCTGTTTCATCTTCTTAAGCATAAGCTTCTGATCATCACGCATACGAATGTATTCCTTAACAGAATTATCTTCCTCATCAGGAACATACACTTCGCTGTAAGTATGAAATGCTAAACATCTTGCTATATTACCTGCATCCCGCTTATCTGTTTTCACTCGGTTTGTATTGGTAATAGCCATTGTTGTTGAAGCCAATATCTTACAGTCCACTGCATGCTCTTTCAGCTGGTGATAAAGTGAATACCCTAAGCATCCGGCTTCATATCCACAAATAAAAGTTACATCCTCCCCGTATATCTTTCTCATTGACTCCATATATTTCAGAATCAGTTTATAATCTGAAGGTATTGTCTGTTTATACTCAACCTTATCGGTATCGTAACAATAACAACATAAAGTGTAACTTTCCTTATGGACATCCATTCCTACATAAACTATACTATTCATATGTGACCTCCTATTGTATGCGGTAATCCCTGTTACCTGATATTGTTTTATTCAACTAATATCTTACAGGTAAATCCACGAATCTACAATTGTGAGGTCACTTCATATTGTCTCCACTTACAAGAACTGTGCCACAAGAGAGGCTATTGTCGATGTTATGTCGGTCGGGAACTTAAAGTTATCCGCCCTGGATATCCCGGCAATGTAGTCCCGTACATCAGTGGCTATCTCTTCACACTCATCTTTTATTGATGTTTTATACGGTTTCAAAGATTGTGCAATTGAAGATAGCCTTGAGCAAACTAAATCATCCTGAATTCCTTTTTCTTGTATTTCGGAAAGGACAGCCACATAGGATTCCATTGTTCTTGATAAAAAATCTGCATATTCTACAAGATTATTCGCAGCAATAGAGAGTTCTGCCTCTGCACACACAATATCTTTCACCATATTACTGTCCACCTCCTAATGCTAACTTTGCAAGTTCTTCAGCTTTGCTTGCCGCTGCAATTTGCCTATCTATCTCCGCAATTTTTCTATCGTATAATGCAATATCATCTTCGTAATCATTTACGGCGTTTGCATAGCTTCTCAACTTTGCGGAGATCGAACCAAGTAGCACTGTGTATACAACTCCGATGATTTTAGAACCAATTCCCGAGAATATGTTCTGCATTCCAGAATAGTATTTTTGTGCTGTAATACTGTTTTTCTTTACATTTGAAACCTCAGACAGAATACTCGACTTATTAGTGTTAATTGCATGGAAATCCTCCTGTGCCTTAGAAACCGTTGCCTTGAAATTACTTAGTGATTCATAAGCTCTTTCACATCTTGTGATCTGGTTTCGAGCATTATTCTTTTTATTAACATAATTTTGTCTTTTTGATTGCAATGTAGGTACTATACTTACGCTCATGACAGACCTCCTCTATGTGAGCAAATCGATGTTTTCAATTTGACACACTCATTGTCTTTGATATAGTAACCATCACCAAGTTCAAGCGGCTTCTTGAAGTTACGCGACAAAGCCAACGGTACATCAAAGATTTTCATATTGCTCATATCATCAAAGTACATAAAATTGCGCTGATCACGAATGTTCTTCATAATCTCAGGTGCACTATAAGGTATATTTGCATTATCAACAAACGCAACAATGCATACCTTCATATTCTTGTATCTGCCGATGATATTCTTGTATGCCGCAAGACCGTCAGCATTATTGCATATAGCAAGCAAAGCATCCGGATTATCAATAACCATCATGAGAAGCTCCGCATCATTAAGCGTGTCCTCATTACCTGTAACAAGAGCATCATAACGATCCTTTAATTGCATTTCGATTTCTTTGATGTATTTGATGGCATCATCTGCAATCATACTATATGCGATAATATTGTCACTTTCTTTGAGTGAAACAAGCTTCTTGCTGATGCTATCCACAACATATACTTTAGACATACCCGGATACATAGTAGAAAGCATATCAACTGAATACTTCAACCAATTATGTCTACCAGCACCTTCACGCCCAGCAATTGCTAATAGACCTGCTGAAGAAAAATCAAGCACATACGGAGTAACCGTTGCATAATCCAATCCAATAACAATTGAGAATTTGTCCTCCATATAATTGCTAAACTGTTCCACCATAAATCCCTTTGTAAGGGATGCAGGGATCAACGGAATTCTCTTTACCATCACATGGTTGTTGGCAGCATTTACTTCAGAAATATACTTCTTTATATCCTGCACTCTGTCAATTTCCTTCTCTCCCTTGAACGCAAGGTAGGACTGACACTCGTAATGACCTTTATCTATCTCAACAATAGATCTGCCAGGAATACTATCAATACGTTCACTGCAGTGATCAAATAAGGAGCTATACTCGTTTGAATCGTTACAATATAGCGCCATTCTTGCGGAAAAATTGGACAAATATTTGTATCCAATACCGGCAGTTTGAGAATTTGTGATAACAATACTAATGCCAACGGTCAAACCTTCTCTGCAGAGATTAAGTAACTCGTCATCATCCTGTAAGTAGAGTTCCTTCAACACAGTCAAATTATCAATTAACAGAACGATAAGAGGAAGATCTTTTTCACCCGCCTCTTTATATGTGGC
>CAZRZV010000083.1:2916-6161 GCA_964604665.1 uncultured Faecalimonas sp.
ATATGTGGCAAAAGAGCTTACGCCCACTGACATAAGTTTTTCTTTTCTGGACTCAACCTCTGTATTAAGAAGCTTAAATAGATTTTTCAGTTTTTCATCCTCAGAAGGACATACCACACCACCAACATGATTCAACTTGTCAAAATTCTTAAGCACCATGGTAGCAAAATCAATAATATAAATATTTACCTCGTCAGGCGTGTACTTTGTTGACAAACTGCGAATAATGTTCTGTAATACATTAGTCTTACCAGACTGAGAAGAACCGATAATCATAAGATTGTTGCTTCCAAGATCAACAGTATGTACACCCTGATACTGATTTTCAGGATCATCATATACGCCAATTTCAACCTCATAACTACCAGAATCTGCCGTCTTCCTATCGGAAGTTGTGAAATTGATACAATCACCGAGAGAAGGCAGGCAGATATCCGGCAACTTAGAAAGATTATTACTAGCAAAATAGTCTGCGACATACTTAACTATCGCATCCAACTGTGTAGCGCTTCCTTCGCCACTCTTTTTCTTTTTTTGTGCATAAATTGGCACACGTTTGCCAGAGTCTGTCAAGTTATAAATTGTAAATTCTTTTACATTTGCATCGTCAGTTTTTTCAGATGCACCACTATATGCTGACTGAAATAGCTCAAATATCTCATTATTTCCGACTTGTAAATATGCGCGACCCGGCTCCTTGATTTCTGCAGCCAATGGAGATTTAATCACTTCATTACTATCTTCCTGGCTCTGTACCTTTAAGCAAAGTTTGAACCGTGAGTTACTCCAAATTTGCTCGTTCACCTGACCGGAAGGTTTCTGTGTTGCCAAAATCAAATGTACGCCTAAACTACGACCTATACGAGCAGCAGAAATCAACTCTTTCATAAACTCAGGTTGTTCTGCCTTCAGCTCAGCAAATTCATCAACAATGATAATTAAGTGTGGAAGAGCGGTCTTTACCTCTCCTGCCTTAAATTTTCTAATATATTTGTCAATATGGTTGACATCCGCTTCTGCAAAAAGGCGCTGTCTTTTTTGCAGTTCAGCCTTAATAGACTTAAGGGAACGGTTTATTTCTTTACCGTCAATATTTGTAATCGCACCGAGAAGGTGTGGTAGATCTTTAAACTGGTTAACCATACCACCTCCCTTGAAGTCTATAATGACAAATGCCACTTCATAAGGATGGAAAAGAGTGCTCATGGCGAGAATATATGTTTGGAGGATTTCAGATTTACCTGAGCCAGTTGTACCGGCAACAAGGCCATGGGGACCATGAGCCTTATCGTGTAGATCCAATGACACAATTCCTGTTTTTGATACGCCAATCGGAGCTGCCATTGACTTAAAAACTTGCGACTGATCCCAGCGCGATTTCAAATCAATATCATCGACTGCAAGTATATTAAGCAATTCAAACATTGAAATGTTTTTAGTAAGAGTTCCCTCCAAAGATATTTCTTCTGTATACACTGGAGCCAACAATCTAACAATATTTGCAGCTTGCTGAGTAGGAAGGGAGGGATAAACAAATGTTGATGCTTCACCTTTGTTTTCAGTATTTATTAGAACCGCATTCTGCTTATCCTTTATTTCGGCAATATAACCGCATCCCTGAGGAATGTCAGCCGTAGAATTACCAAAGAATATAAAGGTAATGCCCAAATCCTTCGCCTTGTCAATAAACTTTGATATAGGATGGCTCTTGAAACCATATTCATCATAAAAGAACACAATAATATTAGTTTCGTGGCTTTTATTTTGCTCTCTGATCGTCAACTCCTTATAGAGATACTCGAAAATCAAATTCTTACTCTCATTATCACAAACAATGTTTCTTACTCCGATTAAATCGTTATGAACATGAGGTAGCATACGAAGCCAATGAATCTTGTCCCTATTTTTTTTATCTGCAACAAAGATCATCTTTACATCTGTAAAGTAGTGACGAGCTGCAACATCAATTACAATATTTTTTAAGAGATCAAATCTAAATTCGGGTGCACCAACAACACCCATCGCATTGATTTCTTTAAAATCACACACAATAGGTGCATTATGAACATTCTTGTATTCATTACAAAGCTGTTCAGGGATTTGTTGCAAATCATCTTCAATTTCAAGTTTTTCCTGTTTCTTATAATTGACTTCTCGTTTTGAAATCACATCGCCGTTGCCAAGCCTTACACACAGGTAGTCCGCATCATCAGGTGTTCTGTCAAACAAATCTGGTGAAAACGTATCAAATCTTTGTGTTTCAATACCTTGTGATATATAAAGTTCTTCAAGTTCTTTTGACTCCTGCTTACGACATTCCTCAATTTCAAATTTCTTTTTTACTACATAAGCATTGTATTTTTTAATTCGTTCAGCGGAACTTTCCTTATAGTCCTTATTGCCTTCCTTAATGCTCATAATAGTTGTGAAAATTGCCATCACACCAGAAATAGCAGACATAATGATCATGACTCCACCAAAGAAAGCCATTACGCCTGCAGCAATCAACATACCGAGCGAAGGAAGGAGCCTCATAAACAAATTATTTTTAGGCTTCTGTGGTTTTGCCGGAGGATCAAGAATTTCAATTTTATCATCACAAACAACTGTCTTGATCCTTGTATTTCTATTAAATTTGGGATAGTTATTGTTATTTGGTCTATCTACATAATTTAGTGAATTTATACGCAAATCATCACGAATTTCTGCCCACGCACGGCCTGCTTTAAAGTAGAAGAAAAAATCCGAAATAGATAGGAAATCCCCATCCTTAATAACATCCTTACTTTGTGCCTTTTTGCCGTTAATGTATACCCCATAATTGCTATGTCTTATATCAAGCACAAAAGAAGTCCCTTGCCTGTTAAGAACAATGGCATCACCTTTGACAAATTCGCTACCTAATACAAATGTACATGAAGGATCCGAACCAAGCGTAATGGATGTTGTTCCAGTAATATCAATAACCCTTTCGTATTTTCTCTTTCCATCATCAAAGTCAAAAAGGAACTCCAAAGAGAAAACAATGTTGTCGGATTCCTGGTACTTAACCTGCAATACATCACCATGGGTAAGGCTCTTGGTCATCAGTTTCCTTATATCGCCTACCGTAAGATATAAATTATCCGAGCAGTGAACAGCCCATTCTGTACCATTTTTTATAAAAAGCAACTCAATTTGACCAAAGAATAATTCTTTACGAAGTCTAATATCACAATCGACACCTGTGCCGACTTTAACTTGTT
>CAZRZV010000084.1:0-5943 GCA_964604665.1 uncultured Faecalimonas sp.
CTGCAAAGCGCTTCAAAAAAACAGGTACAGGTAAATTAAAAAGAAACAAAGCTTACAAGAGCCATATCTTAACTAAGAAATCTACAAAGAGAAAAAGAAATCTTAGACAAGCAACTATTACAGATGCTACAAATGTTAAGAACATGAAGAAAGTATTACCATACTTATAAGATTTGGACTAAAATTTGAAGGAGGATTAGAAGAATGGCAAGAGTGAAAGGCGGAATGAACGCCAGAAAAAAACACAATAGAACTTTAAAGCTCGCTAAAGGTTATAGAGGAGCTAGATCAAAACAATACAGAGTTGCAAAACAATCAGTTATGAGAGCTTTGACATCAGCATACGCCGGTAGAAAAGAACGCAAGCGTCAAATGAGACAATTGTGGATTGCACGTATCAATGCAGCAGCAAGAATGAATGGTTTATCATACAGTAAATTGATGCATGGTTTAAAATTAGCAGGTGTTGAGATGAACAGAAAAATCTTAGCTGACATGGCAGTAAATGATGCAGCAGGATTTGCAACATTAGTTGAATTAGCTAAATCTAAATTAGCTTAATTTTGACAACGGGTTTAACGATTATTTAAGGGCAGAGCCGGATTTTACGGTTTCTGCCCTTATTTGCGTTATACAAGGATTTTGGGGAGTGTCCGAATGAAATTTTCTATCGTCTAATCAGACGTGCCCAGTCATATTATATTGCCTTTTTACTACATATTATGATACACTGCTTGTATGAGTATATCTATGAGTTTTATTCTCATTCACTGAATATATAGTACGGAAATGTTGTAAATATGTTTTTAGGAGGAATTACCGAATGAGCAAAACGGATAACAAGGAAATCACGATTTCCAAACGAAAATTGATTATTCTGATTATTATCGTTCTATTACTGATTGCAGGAGGCATTACGCTGGGACTTCATTGGAACGATTGGTTCGGCTCTGAAAAGCCAGAGACCACGCAGACAGGCGAACTGGATATTGACCCGGACGCAGGCGAATGGGACGGCGGTCAGTTGGAGAATAAAGGCGGAGAAGCTAAGGGCATTAAAATTCCCGGATATCCGTCTATCACACTACCTGCGGATACCAAGGATGTTGCGGTAGCACTCCTGAATCCGGAGGGAAATCCTTGTTATTTCAAATTTGAACTTGTGCTTAACGATACAAACGAGGTACTTTACACCTCAAAACTCGTTCCACCGGGCAAGGCAATTTCAAACATTACGATGTCAAGAGCCTTGGCGGCGGGAGAATATGATGCAACGATACGCATCACCACCACATCGCTCAAGGACAACAGCGCAATGAATGGTGCAAATGTGGAAACAAAATTAATTGTACGGTAGAAATGAGGTGCTTTAAAAATGAAAAAACGAAAAGGGCTTTCGCTTTTTATGAGTTTTATGCTTTTACTGACAATGATTCCTTTTACACTAACAGTACAGGCAGAGGGATTTCAGGCAGGAAACGGAACTGAAAGTGACCCTTGCCTGATTTCTAACCTGTCAGAACTTGAACTTTTCCGTGATTATGTAAATGATGGAAATGGAGTAGATGAATATTTCAAATCGATGCTTGGCAAACCGATTTTTATTACGTCTGCCGAACCGCTTCCGGTTCCTGTTTATACAGTTACAATTCCCGAAAGTGTAGAAATTGGCAGCAAGGCGACTATCAAGGCTGAAAATGTTTCCTATATTCCGTCTGACAAGTATCTCAGTGTCACCTTAAGCGATAGCGATTTTACTTTAAGAACGAATAAGGGGGCAGAACTTTTATATGACATTACGAAGGACGGAAAAAGCGTCCGTGTGGATGACACCCTGCTTGCAGTCGGTTCAGGCATAGACCAAAGCGGCTTGGCAGAACTTTCATTTCATCTGAAAGATGGTCAGGTTATCAAATATTCGGGGAATTATGAAGGAAATGTTACCTTTACAGTAAGCATTGAAGAGGGAAATGTTGAAACTGCGTTCTATGAAAAAATCAGTACCACTGAACAACTCAAAGAGTTCCGTGACAGGGTAAATAGCGGTGAAACCAATCTGAATGTAAGCCTGACGGCGGATATTGACCTTGGAGGAAACGAAGAAAATCCGTGGACACCGATTGGAGAGACCTGGGGACATAAATTTAGCGGTACTTTTAACGGAAACGGACATAAAATAAGTGGTTTATATGTAAATACTCCTACGAACAAAAATGTAGGTTTGTTTGGTGCAGTGGGTGCAGAGGGAACAGTTGAAAATTTAGTAGTTGATGGCAATTTTACAGGCCTTGAATGGGTCGGCGGTGTTGTCGGATTTAATTACGGAACGATTCATAACTGTCACAATATAGGTAGTGTTACAGGTCAGTATAGTACAGGTGGTATCGTGGGATATAACAATTCGAGTGGTATCATTACAAATTGTTCCAATGCCGGCGAGATTACGGGTATTTCCAGTTCTATTGGAGGCGTGGTAGGCCAAGATACCTATGGTAGCCATATCAGTTATTGTTATAATATAGGTAACATTACCGGCAAATACAAAGTGGGCGGTATCGTAGGAGCGAAATATGGAAACGAGATAACAGATTGCTATAATTCAGGAGATATTGCAGGTAATAATGAAGTAGGTGGCATTTTAGGAATAGGCTCCGGTGTCGCAATTTCAAATTGTTATAATTATGGCTTGATAAGTGCAGGAGATTACATGGGCGGTATCGTAGGAGCGCCTTTCAGTTCTACTATATTGAGCAGTTATTATCTTGACAGTTGTGGTGCAGGCGGTGATGGTATGAGTCTTACCGCAATGCAGTTTAATGACCAAGGCACATTCAGTGACTGGGACTTTGACACTGTTTGGCAGATGAACAGTACACTCGGGAGACCGGTACTTCACTCGAATGTAGAATAAAAATGCAGGAGGAAATTGTTATGAAAAAGTTATGTACAGTTGTTCTTACATTGATTTTATTATTTTCGTTTTCCGCAACAGCTTTTGCGGCGTACATTACTGAGGATACTGAACCAAAAACAGGCAGTATGAAGGTGACTTATCAGGTTGCTCCCGGTTATACGGTTACCATTCCTGAAAATGTCACACTTGGCAGTGACCCTGTAATGGTAAAGGCAGAGAATGTTAAGATTGACAAAGGTTCGCAGGTGGTTGTGAAACTCACCGCCACAAGCGAAGATGACGACACATTTAAGATTAAGACGAGCGAGGGCGCAGAACTTGATTATACCATTAAGAATGGTGAAACGATAATCAATGTCGGCGATACGGTTCTTGCAGTGAATTCAGATTCTACAACTGCTGAAACATTGGCAAACGGTTCTGCCGAACTGACTTTTGCCCTTGTGGATGGCGAAACAATACAATATTCAGGTACATATAAGGGTACAGTTACATTTACTGTCAGTGTTGAGGAGGTTTAGGCTATGTCAAAAAGAAAACGTAGTAAAATATTCGTATTTCTTCTTACGACTGTTATTATGCTTTCTATTCCTTTATCTGCAAATGCAATGCAGATATTTGTAAAGACATTGACAGGAAAGCATATCACCCTTGAGGTGGAACCGACAGACCGTATAGAGGATGTAAAAGCCAAGATACAGGACAAGGAGGGGATTCCACCTGACCAGCAAAGACTGATTTTTGCAGGAAAACAGCTCGAGGATGGAAATACGCTTCAGGATTATTCCATTCAGAAGGATTCAACTCTGCATTTAGTATTGCGGGTAAGAGACGATAAAACTGTTGCAACCATAGAATTTGTGTCTGCTCCGACGTACACCGTTACCATTCCTGAAACGGTCACCATCGGCGAAACAGCAACTATTTCGGCACAGGATGTTGTGGTAAACAAGGGTAGTTGTGTTAATGTTTCTCTTACGGACTCGGATTTTAAAATGAAAACTGATAAAGGCGCAGAGTTTGCCTATACCGTTACAAAAGACGGCAATCAGGTTGCCGTCGGTGATACCGTTCTTGCCGTTGAACCTGGGGAAATCAACAGCGGCTCGGCAGAACTTGCATTTAACCTTGCAGACGACGAGGTTATCCAGTATGCAGGTGAGTATAAAGGCACAGTAACCTTTACGATTGCAGTTGTAAGCGAATAAGATTTCATATATTTTATTAGGAGGAAAACAAAATGAAAAAAATTATAGCACTTCTCTTGACGTTTGTTTTAGCACTTTCTCTTTCTGCTACTGTTTTTGCAGCGGAAATTAATGAAGCAGACGGCAATCCAAAAGATACCGATGTTACGGTAACAACTTCTATTGACCCTACTTATACCGTAACCATTCCTGCAAATACGACGGTTGATTTTAATGCAGAATCAACAGATTTTGGCGCTGTCAGACTTGATGCAGCACAGATTGACCCGGGCTATGTCGTAAGAGTGACATTAAATGCAAGCGGTACGCTTAAGAATGTAGCAGATGCAGGTAAAACGATTGCGTATACTGTAAATGATACAAATGGGGAATTTACTTCTGCTGACTACACGGCGGCAGGACAGTCAACGCCTCTTACCATTGATATTACACGGAATGCATGGGACACTGCTTTCGCAGGTGACTACAGTGATGTTATGACCTTTACCATTTCTTATTTAGAAGATTAATGATGAAAAATAATCGTACGAAATGGGAGGTGAAGCACTTGAGAAAAATAACAATTCTACTGTTGAGTTTGCTTCTGTTTTGTGGTATGAGCATAAATGCCTTTGCACAGGAGGTAACCGTTACAACTGATGTGCCTGACCGCCACATATTGACCGTAACGGCTGAGCATGCACAGGTGCTGTATCAGGGTGAGACGGGCGAAAATTTTGAAATTTCAAGGCTCTCAGAACCTACTCTGATTATCCGTCCGAACGATGGTTACAAGGTATCCAAGGTCACTTTAAATGGTGAAGATATCACAGATATGGTCGTCGGTGGCTATTATACGATGACAGCCGTATATGAGGAAAAGGGACTTGTTGTGGAAACTGTGGAAGTACCTGCAAGTACGGATAGTATTCACAACATCAGCGGAACGTTGACGGATGAAAACGGTAGTCCTGTTTTCGGTGCAACGGTGGACATTGGAGGAAAAACTGCCGTGACCGATAAGGACGGCAAGTTTGAAATCAAGGATGTGCCGGATGGCTATCATCCGATGACGATTATTGACAAGGACGGAAATGTAATCAGTTATACCGAGTTTGACTTAGGCATAGGTGAACTTCAGGTTACAAAGAACTCAAATGGCACTTATCGTATTACGGCACCGAGAAATTCCGCACTTCATATGAATTTGACGGTAAGAGCGGACAAAAAAGCGGTGATAGATGGCGTTTCGGATATTACTCCGGACAATTCAGGCGGTTTACAGACAGGTGATTTTACAAATATGATATTGTGGTTTAGTCTGATGATTGCTTCAGCAGGAGCATTATTTATTATTTTCTTAGCAAATGGCAGAAAGAAAGCGGAATTCTAACGAATTCCACCCCATTATTGCGTTTGGAGGCATTCATCACGAGGGACGTTTTCTATATACAAAATTTTCGTCATTCCGGCTCCCAAAATTTTTCGATTTTGGGAGCCGAGTGAACAATTATTTTACATATAGAAAAAATATGTCTCAAAAACCGCCAAAAACGTGAAAAAGGGGCAAATTTTGGGAGTTGAAATCACAATTTTTTCATGTATAGAAAATCTCTGTACTTTAAGTCGCCGATTCTTTCAAATCTCAAAATGAATGTCACACGAAAGCCTTGACACCGTGACATGGAGACTCTTTTTTGAAAAGTTTGAAAAAGGCGAAAAAAGTGTTGACAAATAAAAGTCACATAGATATAATAGCAAATGTGCTTGAAAGAGCAACTGAATAACGGGGTGTGGCTCAGTTTGGCTAGAGCGCCTGGTTTGGGACCAGGAGGTCGCAGG
>CAZRZV010000085.1:0-5939 GCA_964604665.1 uncultured Faecalimonas sp.
ATAGATAGGAGATTGAGCGATGCAGGATGCAATTAAGAATTATGAAGATGTAGACAGCTGGAAAACGATTATGTTTCTCTATAATTCGGCATTAAAAGAAGTGAGCACAAAGTTAGAGATTCTCAATGATGAATTTCATCATGTACATCAATACAATCCGATTGAACATATTAAAATGAGAATTAAGACACCGGAAAGTATCGTGAAAAAGTTAAAGCGTTATGGCTATGAGACTTCTATTGAGAACATGGTAAAGTATATTAATGATATAGCCGGTATCAGACTGATTTGTTCATTCACTTCAGATATTTATCAATTGGCTGAGATGATAGGAAACCAGAGCGATTTAAAGGTGCTGCTCATCAAAGATTATATTAAACATCCAAAGGAGAGCGGATATAAGAGCTATCATATGCTAGTAGGAGTTCCGATTTATTTGTCAGACAGTGTAGTGGAGACAAAAGTGGAAATTCAGATTCGGACGATAGCCATGGATTTCTGGGCAAGTCTGGAGCATAAGATTTATTACAAATTTGAAGGACGTGCTCCGGAATATCTTAGCCGGGAATTGAGGGAGTGTGCAGATATGGTTTCTGCATTGGATGAGCGGATGCTTTCATTAAATAATACACTTCGGGACTACACGGAGTAATGGGAGAGACAATGAAAGAGAAGATTAGAAAAGTTATATTTATAGTGAGCATTTTGTTGATTCTTGCAGGGGTTGGATATTTGGTATTCCATTTTACACAGAGCAGGAAAAACAAGGATATATATAATAACGCACAAGGAAAATTTAACAGCGAAGAGATAAAAAAGAAAAGGGAAGAGAAACCTCAGGAAGAGGAACAAAACGAAGAACTTAGAAAAAAATTCTCAGAATTGCAAAGGGATATCAATCAGGACATTTATGCATGGATTACCATTCCGGATACGAATATTGATTACCCGATTGTGCAGGAGCCTAATGACAATACTTATTATCTGGAACATACGATAGAAGGAAACAAGGGTTATCCGGGTGCTATTTACACAGAGAATTTCAATGCAAAAGATTTCTCGGATTTCAATACGGTCATTTACGGACATGATATGAAAGACGGTTCGATGTTTAAGCATGTTCATAAATTTGCAAATGCGGATTTCTTCAATTCGCATGACACGATTACGATTTATACCGAGAAAGAGATAAAAACATATAAGGTTTTTGCGGCAGTTGTATATGATAATCGCCATATTTTGTATACCTATGGCGGTGATACGAAAGAAGACAGATTGGCATTTATTCAGTCGCTATACGACAGCAGTAATCTCAAAAATTTGTATCGCGAGGGCATAGAGGTTGACGAAAACAGCCATTTGATTACACTAAGTACTTGTATTACGGGGCAACCGAGCAAGAGATATATTGTGGTTGCGGCAGAGGTAGAATGATACTGTAATAAACGGTAACGGAGAGTGCGAAAGAATTGATGAATAGTGAAGTATTGAAACAATTGTCTGAGATTACGCAGGAAGAACAGGCGTTTTTGGACGGCAAAGCAGATGTTGAAAAAGACCTGTATACAGATAGTATTCTTTTTAAGATTGACAGTAAGAAGTTTCTTAACAGAGATATGAATATCACCATAAGACCGCATACGCGTTTTGTGGATTTTCCGATGCATGGACATAATTATATTGAAATTATGTATGTGTGTCAGGGAAGTATTACGCACATCATAGAAGGAAAAGAAATGGTTCTGATGCCGGGAGATATCCTATTTTTGAATCAACATGTCAGACATGCAATCCGAAAGGCGGGCGAAGGAGATATTGGTATCAATTTTATTGCACTTCCGGAGTTTTTTGACATTGCGTATTTTATGCTTGATAAGGATAATGTATTGGCAGACTTTATCATTAATACTCTCCGGAAGGACGAAAGTGTACCACAGTATTTAAGATTCTGTACGGCCGGCAACAGATGTATCGAGAATTTGATGGAAAATATTGCCGTCTCTCTGCTACAGCGGTCGAATAATTATAATATTAATCAGATTACGATGGGATTGGTGTTCTTACACCTTTTGGGAAATATGGAGATGCTGGGAAAAGATTCTTCCCAGAGTTACCAGGATGTTTTGGTAAATACTACATTGCAATATATCGAACGTCAGTATCAGAATGCGACTTTGGGAGAATTGGCAGAAGAATTAGGTCAGTCAATTTCAGCACTTAGCCGCATGATTAAGAGAAAGACAGGTTGTACTTTTAAAGAATTGCTCCAAAGGCAAAGGTTTCAGCGTGCATTGGGACTCCTTGCGGAGACACCCCTTACCATATCTGAGATTATGGCTATGGTGGGGTACGAGAACAGCAGTTATTTCTATAATCAATTTGAAGGACGATACCATATGTCTCCGAAGGAGTATCGTATACAGCACAGGGGAGAGGGAAAAATTTCCAAAATGTAAAATAAGGTCCTAATTATAACAAAAAGACGTTCTGTAATCGGAACGCCTTTTTTGCTATAATCAAAATATAGGCAGGAGGTAGAATCATGAATAAATATTATCTCGCGATTGATATCGGGGCTTCCAGCGGACGGCATATTTTGGCAAGCGTACAAAATGGAAAAATGAAGTTGGAAGAAATTCACAGATTTAAAAACGAGCAGGCGGAAAAAAACGGACATCTGTGTTGGGACTTGAATTATCTTTTTCATGAAATTGTTGCCGGAATCAAGAAATGTTCTGAACTCGGCAAGATTCCAACGAGTGTGGGTATTGATACTTGGGCCGTGGATTTCGTGTTGTTGGATGAGAACGATGAAATCTTAGGCGAAACGATAGGATATCGTGACAGTAGAACCAATGGTATGGACACGGAAGTGTATAAGATGATTCCACCGGATCAGCTTTATGCACGCACCGGAATTCAAAAGCAGATGTTTAATACGATCTATCAGTTGATGGCAGTAAAGAAACAACATCCGGAATATCTGGAAAGAGCGAAAAGTATGTTGATGATACCGGATTATTTTCACTATCTTTTGACGGGCAGGAAAGCAACGGAATATACCAATGCAACAACGACTCAACTTGTAAACGCGGTAACAAATGATTGGGACCGGGAACTTATCGAAATGCTGGGTTATCCAAAAGAAATCTTTATGCCGATTCAGATGGCAGGGACAGTGCTTGGAAAGCTTCGGGAAGAGATTGCAGAGGAAGTCGGATTTAGTTGTAATGTCGTACTTCCCGCAACCCATGATACGGGCTCGGCAGTTATGGCTGTTCCATCCACAAGTGATGAGACGCTTTATATCAGTTCCGGCACATGGTCGCTGATGGGAATTGAAAACAAAGAGGCAAATTGCAGTGCGGATAGCCAGTTGCATAATTTTACCAATGAGGGCGGATATGATTATCGTTTCCGTTATTTAAAAAACATTATGGGACTTTGGATGATTCAGTCGGTAAAGAAAGAGATTGCGGCAGATTTATCCTTCGGAGAGATTTGTGATATGGCATCAGAAAGTAGGATTTCTTCCATTGTGGATGCCAACGATGATAGATTTTTGGCACCGAAGAATATGACGGCAGAAGTGAAAAAGGCGTGTCAGGAATCAGGTCAACAAGTGCCTGAGGGGGTTGCAGAGGTTGCGGCAGTCATTTACAACAGTTTGGCTGTTTGCTATGACAAGACAGCAAAAGAGATTGAGAAATTGACCAGAAAAAGTTACGATGCAATCAATATTATCGGCGGCGGTGCAAATGCAGAATATTTAAACAGGCTGACAGCGAAGTATACGGGCAAGAAAGTGCTTGCGGGACCGACGGAAGCCACGGCAATCGGAAATCTTGCGGCTCAGATGTTAAGTGCGGGTGAGTTTGCCAATTTGCAGGCGGTAAGAAAATGTATTTATGATTCATTTGAAGTAAAAGAGTATATGGTGTAAAGGAGAATATGAAAATGACAGCAGAACAAAGATATGAATATGCAAAAGAAAGATATGCGGCAATTGGAATTGACACAGAGACGGTGCTTGCAAAGTTAAAGGAAGTACCGGTTTCCCTTCATTGCTGGCAGGGAGATGATGTGAAAGGATTCGATGGGGACCCGTCTAAGCCACTTACAGGGGGTATCCAGACGACAGGTAACTATCCGGGCAGAGCCAGAACTCCGGAAGAACTGATGGCAGACCTTGATGAAGTATTAAAAATTATTCCGGGAACACCGAAGATGAATCTTCATGCAAGTTATGCGATTTTTGATGAAGAAAATGGCGGATGGGTAGACAGAGACAAGCTGGAGCCAAAGCATTTTGAAAAATGGGTGAAGTTTTGCAAAGAAAGGGGACTTGGATGCGATTTCAACCCTACATTCTTTAGTCATGAGAAATGTGATCCGCTGACTCTTTCCAGTACGAATGAAGAAACCAGAAAGTTCTGGATTGAACACGGAAAAGCTTGTATCCGTATCAGCAGTTACATGGCAGAAGAACTTGGCCAGCCTTGTGTTATGAACATTTGGACAGGAGATGGTTTTAAGGATATCCCTGCAGACCGTATGCTTCCGAGACAATTGTATAAGGATTCTATTGACCAGATTTTATCGGAACCATTTGATTTTAACAAAGTAAAACCATGTGTGGAAAGTAAAGTATTCGGAATAGGCGTAGAGGCATACACGACGGGCTCAGCAGAATTTTCTCTCAGTTATGCGGCAATGAACAAAGATAAATGTATTCCGCTGATGGATAATGGACATTATCATCCGACAGAAGTGGTAAGTGATAAGATTCCGGCACTTTTGACATTCTTTGATGAGATTGCCCTTCACGTGACAAGACCTATCCGTTGGGATTCCGACCACGTTGTTCTTTTGGATGATGAGACAAAAGAAATTGCAAAAGAAATCGTAAGATGCGGCGGGCTTGAAAATAGAGTGTGTATTGCGCTTGATTATTTTGATGCATCTATCAATCGTCTTTCTGCATGGGCAGTTGGTTATAGAAACTTCCAGAAAGCACTTCTTTGGGCGATGCTTACACCAAACGAAGATTTGCAGGCATTGCAGTATGCAGGAAAGTGGTCAGAACTGATGGTAAGACAGGAAGAATTAAAGACGATGCCATTTGGAGATATCTGGGATGAATATTGCAGAAGATGTAACGTTCCGGTAGATGGCGAATGGTTTTCAAAAATTGAAACATATGAAAAAGAAGTATTGTCACAGAGATAATTTTTTGTAAAGAGAAAGAAGATATTATCACAGATAGGAGAGTAAAAATGAAATTTTTAGATGCAGAATTTGTAAAAGGATTTATCCGTATGGCAAATGACGGATGGGAACAGGGATGGCACGAGCGCAACGGCGGAAACTTGTCTTACCGCGTGAAAGCCGAAGAAGTAGAAAGCGTGAAAGAAAATTTCGAGCCAAAGGAATGGAGAGAAATCGGGACAGCAGTTCCGAATCTTGCAGGAGAATATTTCCTTGTAACAGGAAGCGGGAAGTATTTTAGAAATGTGATTTTGAATCCGGAAGATTCTATTTGTATGATTGAATTGGACGATAAGGGTGAAAATTACCGTATCGTTTGGGGACTTGTAAATGGCGGCAGACCAACTTCAGAACTTCCGAGCCACTTAATGAACTTAGAGGTAAAGAAACTGCAAAATGAAAACTACCGTGTGGTTTATCATGCGCATACAACGAATATTATTGCGCTGACATTTGTACTTCCGTTGGAAGATAAAGTATTTAGCCGTGAATTGTGGGAAATGGCTACAGAATGTCCTGTTGTATTTCCTGACGGTGTTGGTGTGGTACCTTGGATGGTTCCGGGGGGACGTGACATCGCAGTTGCAACCAGCGAATTGATGAAAAAATACGACCTCGCAATCTGGGCACATCATGGAATGTTCGCAGCAGGCGAAGATTTTGATTTGACA
>CAZRZV010000086.1:0-5930 GCA_964604665.1 uncultured Faecalimonas sp.
CCTTAATATTTGCTTTACTTAATGGTTTGCATAAACCTTCAGAAAAGTAGTTAGGATATGGTTTTCAGAAACGAGTGGGAGTAATACCGCAATTATCCCGCCCTCCTAGGCTTTAATCATATCAATAAAGTACTGATGAACGGCAGGGTTATCATTCAGTTCCGGATGAAAAGCCGTCACAAGCTGATTGTTTTGACGAGCCGCAACAATATGATTATTGACAGTTGCCAATGATTGCGCCTCACCAAATACAGCCTCAATATATGGGGCGCGGATAAAGGTCATCGGAATGGTTCCGATTCCACGAAATTCTGCTTCCGTATAAAAACTGCCAAGCTGCCGTCCATAGGCATTACGTACTGCTTTGATATCCATGGTAGCGAAATGTACTCTGGTATCATTCTGTATATTTTTTGCGAGCAGTAGAAGTCCGGCACAAGTGCCAAATACCGGAAGACCCGCAGTAATCATGCCTTTCAGCGGCTCATAAAGTCCAAGTTCTCGCATGAGTTTTCCCTGTACAGTGCTTTCTCCTCCGGGAATAATAAGCCCGTCAAATGGTTGTTTCAAATCCTGTTTTTGGCGAATTTCCATAGTAGAAATACCAAGTCGTGATAACATCTGTTCGTGTTCTATAAAAGCTCCTTGCAGTGCAAGTACAGCAATCCGCATCGTTATTGTCCCCTCTCTGCCATCAATAATTCAATTTCCTGTTCATTGATTCCAACCATTGCTTCTCCTAAATTTTCTGACAATTCGGCGAGTATTTTTGCGTCCGTAAAATTCGTAACTGCCTTTACAATAGCAGTAGCTCTTTTTTCAGGGTTACCTGACTTAAAAATGCCTGAGCCTACGAATACGCCTTCTGCACCAAGCTGCATCATGAGTGCGGCATCGGCAGGTGTAGCTACACCGCCGGCGGCGAAGTTTACAACAGGCAGTTTTTTGTGCTCGTGTACATACTGCACCAGTTCATACGGAACCTGAAGGTGTTTTGCTGTATCAAACAGTTCATCTTCCGCCATGGAACCGATACGGCGAATTTCACTCTGCATCATTCTCATATGGCGAACGGCCTGAACAATGTCACCGGTGCCCGGTTCTCCCTTGGTTCGAATCATGGCTGCTCCCTCGTTGATGCGGCGCAGGGCTTCGCCGAGATCTTTTGCACCGCATACGAACGGTACATCAAACTTTGTTTTGTCAATATGGTATTTGTCGTCTGCGGGAGAGAGTACTTCGGATTCATCAATGTAATCGATTTCAATCGCCTGCAAGATTTGAGCCTCCGCAAAATGACCGATGCGACATTTTGCCATAACAGGAATCGACACAGCCGCTTGAATGCCTTTAATCATTTTAGGGTCACTCATACGTGAAACACCACCCGCCGCACGAATATCAGCAGGAATTCTTTCAAGCGCCATAACGGCACAGGCCCCTGCGGCTTCTGCAATTTTTGCCTGTTCAGGGGTAGTTACATCCATAATAACTCCGCCTTTTAACATTTGTGCAAGATTTTTATTTAATTCATATCTGTTTTTTGACATATCTATTCCTCCGTATCTGTTATTTCATTTTCATGATTCACGTGTCAATTCTGTCGCGCCATACTTGAACTTTTTTCTCGTGTAGTTTATACTAAAATCTGATAATATAAAATAACCAGAATAGGAGAAATATATATAGCCAGATGAATTATGTAATCGACAAAAAGAACCGCCCTGTCTATTTGCAACTATATAGGCAGGTCAGAGACGATATTATAAAGGGTGTGTTTCCTTACAACGGCAAACTGCCCTCCAAGAGACTCCTTGCCGAAGAGACCGGTGTCAGTACGATTACCGTTGAACATGCCTATGCACTGTTGTGCGATGAAGGTTATGCGGAGTCACGGCAGCGCAGTGGTTTCTTCGTCATTTTCCGGCAAACAGATGGTTTTGCATCCTCTGAGGTTGCCATTGAAAGACAACCTCATGTGTGCTCTTATACATCCGCCTATCCGAGTATGTTTGTTTCGGTTTTAAATAAGACCATGCGAAAAGTTCTTAATGAGTTTGGAAGTGTCATTCTGGAAAAGTCACCGAATGCCGGGCGTCCGGAACTGCAAAGCGCAATCCGGCAATACTTGGCACGAAATCGGGGCATCCATGTTGAGACGGAACAGATTGTCATTGGTTCCGGAGCAGAATATCTTTACAGACTGATAGTGGATTTGTTGGGAAGAGACCTGGTGTATGCCATTGAAACGCCGTCCTACAAAAAAATAGAGCAGATATATCGTGCGGCTGGCGTCAGATATGAGATGCTTCCTCTTTCAGCAGACGGAATAGACAGCCATGCTCTTTCCATGTCAAATGCCGATGTTTTACACACAACACCTTACGAGAGTTTTCCAAGCGGAGTCACGGCATCGGCATCTAAACGACATGAGTATATACGGTGGGCAAACAGAGATGGACGTTTTTTAATCGAGTCTGACTATGGCTCAGAGTTTTCTGTGTCCTCACAGCCGATGGAGACGCTTTTTTCTCTTTCAAAGTATGATAATGCCATCTATATGAATACTTTTTCAAAGACTATTTCCCCTTCCATGCGTATGGGTTACATGGTTTTGCCAAAGCAATTGATAGAGCCGTTTCAAAATAAACTTGGTTTTTATTCTTGTACCGTCCCGACCTATGAACAATTTGTTTTGACAGAACTGATAAACAGCGGCGATTTTGAGCGGCACATCAATCGTGTCAGAAGGAACAAGAGGAAAGAAATAAAGGCAATCAAACAAAAGAACTTCTTAGCAAGGTCTTAATAAGAATAACAAGATATATTATCAGGTAAAATTTTGGGTGAGGAGGGATTTTATTATGTCAATGATTAGGGTAGAAAACCTTACTTTTTCATATTCTTCAAGTTATGATACTATTTTTGATAATGCTACTTTTCAGATAGATACGGATTGGAAATTGGGTTTTGTAGGGAGAAACGGCAGAGGTAAAACAACTTTGCTAAATCTCTTTCTCGGAAAGTACGAATATAGCGGAAAGATTATCAGCTCCGTACAGTTTGATTATTTCCCGTATCCTGTTTCGGATAAAACGCGGATGACGGAAGATATATTGCAGGAAGTCTGTCCTCTCGCAGAGGAATGGGAACTGATGAGAGAATTTTCCTATCTTGATGTTGATGCAGATGTGTTGTGGCGTCCATTTCATACTCTTTCTAACGGAGAACAAACAAAAGTATTGCTTGCAGCTCTTTTCTTGAATGAAGGACACTTTTTATTGATTGATGAACCGACAAATCACTTGGATACCAATGCTCGGGAAATGGTATCCGCATATTTGGAAAAGAAAAAAGGATTTATTCTGGTGTCACATGATCGCCGCTTTTTAGACCGGTGTGTTGACCATATATTGTCGCTTAACAGAACTACTATAGAAGTTCAAAGCGGAAACTTTTCATCCTGGATGGAGAATTTTGAACGACAACAGGAATTTGAAACTATGCAAAATGAGCGGCTGAAAAAAGATATCCGTCATTTGCAGCAGGCAGCCAGACAAACATCTAACTGGTCTGACGCTGTTGAAAAGAGCAAAAAGGGATTAAAAAATTCAGGTTCAAAGATAGACAGAGGGTATGTTGGTCATAAAGCGGCTAAAATGATGAAACGTTCTAAGGCGATTGAAGAAAGGCAGAAACAAGCCGTGAAGCAAAAATCAGCACTGCTCAAAAACACGGAAACTGCTGATGTTCTGAAAATATATCCTCTTGAATATTATACAGACTTGCTTGTTTCTTTTTCGGATGTATCTGTCTGTTACGGAGCCACACAAATCTGCAAGCCGGTATCTTTTGAAGTGCATCAGGGAGAGCGTGTTGTTCTTGACGGCAAGAACGGAAGCGGTAAAAGCAGTTTGTTAAAACTTTTACTGAATGTTCCGATAGAACATACCGGAACAATAACGATAGGTTCAGGACTTGTGATTTCTTATGTACCGCAGGATACCTCTCATCTGAACGGCTCTTTATCTGAATTTGCCGAAAAGAATCATCTTGCCGAAAGTCTATTTAAGGCGATTCTTCGCAAGATGGACTTTGAACGAGTGCAGTTTGAAAAAAATATGGAGGATTTTTCGGAAGGTCAGAAGAAAAAGGTTTTGATTGCAAAAAGTCTTTGTGAGCAGGCTCATTTATATGTATGGGATGAACCATTGAATTTCATAGATGTGTATTCCCGTATGCAGATAGAACAGCTGATAGAGCAGTTTGCACCAACAATGCTTTTGGTGGAACACGATATTGCATTTAGAGAGGCTGTAGCAACTAAGGTTGTAAGATTGTAAAAAATATATTAAGCTTTCCCGCCTGCTTTTCTAAGAAAAATTGCTTATCACTAAGCACAAAATATATTTAATGCAATAAATATAAAATTTAACGATAAACATTAAAAAGGTATTGACAAACATAAATATAGGCGTTATACTTTCATTATCAAAGAAAATCTGGAGGTAAAGATGATGAAAGGAATTGTTAAAACGGGGAAAATTGTTACTAAAATTATTGAAGTGTTTCATTGGGTGGGAGTTGTACTGATGCTGGCGGCAACGGTATGCTCACTTGCAGCACCAAAGTGGGTTAAATATTTTGTAGGAATCAGCGGAAAAGAATGTTGTGGTGCAGAACTGGACGTCTATGGATTTGAGATTGTGGCACCAATGAAAAATGGTAATATTGACATGAAGATTTTATTTTTATTCGGAATTGGGGCAACCATAATTCTTTTTCTGATGGCAATGATTTATAGAAACCTACATTTGATTATCAAAAAATCTGAAGGAACTACGCCTTTTCAGGCAGATAATGTCCGCATGTTAAAGGAAATCGGTATTTTTTCTATTTCGATTCCGGTAATTGGTCTCATTATGACGATAGTTTGTCGCCTTGTACTTGGAGTTGATGCGGTAGAAACCAGTGTAAATGTGTATGGATTTTTCATGGGAATCATTGTACTTTGTCTAACACAATTCTTCATTTTCGGTATGGAACTGGAAAAAGACGTTGACGGGCTGTTGTAAAGGCGGTGAACAAATGGGAAAAATAGTTTTAAGATTAGATCGCATGATGGTAGAACGTAAAATATCATTAAATGAACTTGCTGCCCGCGTTGGTATTTCAAATGTAAATTTGTCTAAAATTAAGAATAACAAAGTAACAGCAATTCGATTTACAACTCTTGCGGCGATATGTGAAGTACTCGATTGCGAAGCCGGGGATATACTTGAATTTCAAAAAGAAGATTAAAAGTCAAATAGGATTTTAACCATAGAGGTTGAAATCCTATTTTTTTAGAATATAAATTTTTAAGGGAATGGAATCTAGTCAATGCCAAATTCCTCTGCATAACAAACCGTTCCCGATATTACCGGTGCATCGTCAACAACCAAGTTCTTGGGCTTTTCTATGTCCCTCCCTTATCAGGCAAGTGCCGATACCCTGTCTTTGATACTGGTGTAATACAGATAGCGGAGCCAGTGCCAGAGCAGTATGCTCGCCGATTTGCAACTTGGTAAACATAATATGTCCGACAATCTTTCCATTGATTTCAGCTACTAATGATAATTCAGGGATAAATGCGTTGCTTTTTCGTAAGGCATTTACTAAATCATGTTCATTCCCATCGCTTTCTTCGGCAGTTTCAAAAGCATTTTTTACTACCTCATATACGGAATCATGGTCCGCTTGTCGCTCTGTTCGTACTATCATAGAAATCACCTCACTAACCTTTCAGTTGACTTTGATAATTATATTCATACTAAAAATCGTATTTATTATACCACGCTCTAACGTGAAGTTAAACCGGAATGTACAAACTATATGTTTGAATGCTAAAGTAAATTCCAGTGACAAATGAAATTCCAGAATGCCAGAGA
>CAZRZV010000087.1:0-5887 GCA_964604665.1 uncultured Faecalimonas sp.
TCGAAAATAGTATACTTTTATATGTTGGAATATATTTATAATGGCATTTATCACATTCATAATAACCTGCCGTCTGCTCAATTTTAACAGCATTTGTAACTCCTACTACAAAAATAATGCTCCCTCCGATAATAAGCAATACTCTTATTACTGAGTTCATCTCAACAAAAGATGCCAGAAAGACTAAGACGAGGAATGTTATAGAAGAAATATATCCAATCACTACTTCAAGCCTTAACATTTCTCTATCAGTTTTTTCTTTCTCCTTTTTCATTTCCAATAAATTTTCTTCTGCTTTTTGATTATAATTTTCCACTTTCAGAACCTCCCCACTTAATAATTCATTTACACTAATATCCAGTTCATTGCATAGTTCAAGCATGATGGAAGAATCAGGCATGCCTTTTCCTGTTTCCCATTTTGATATTGCCCTATCTGTAATGTTTAGTTTTTCCGCAAGTTCTGCCTGCGTCATGTGTTTATTTTTTCTACATTCAGCAATAAATTTTCCTACTTTTGCTTGTTCCATGTCTTCACCTCCTTTGATATTACTGTAAGACCTTTATATATAGAAGTAAACATACGAATCGTTGAGTGGGGAAAACAACGATTCGTAGAGTGTTTCAAATCAGATTATAATAATACCTCTTTATTTGTACCGTAGAAAATATCGGTTTTGTTAGAAATCAACTTGAAAAATTCTTCTAATTTTATCCAATAATCGGGCTGATAGTCCATCTCATAGGAATGACCCCATATATAAAATATCTGCGGTTTGTCTGCTTTCAGATTTATGAATTCTTCGCCCAGTCTCATCAAACTGTCAAAATCAAGATGATAAGAGCTTGGGTTAAAGCGGTACGAATTATCCTGTTTATCAAAGTTATTGCAGCAGGTAATGGTCCGGCTGTATTTAATCCCTGTGTTTTTACATATTATTTCAGCAACGCGGTCATCGTTATTAACACCGCCGCAAGGGTAAGCCATACCGACAACCTCATAACCTGCAAGTTGTGACAGATTAAGTCTGTCCTGCTCTGTTTGACGGATAATTTCTTCATCGGACAAGGTAGTGAGATTCGGATGAGTCAGTGTATGGGCGGCAATTTCATGACCTTCATAAATACTTCTGACATCGTCCGGATGAACCTTGTAATGTGAAATGCGTTTACCTTCACGAACCAGCATACCCTTTTGACCAAGCAACTGCGAATTCAGATTAAAGGTGCTTTTTAGATTATATTTGTTAAGCAATTCAATCAGCCGTATATCCTGTGTAACTCCGTCATCATAGCTGAATGTTACAGCCTTTAATTGATTGTTGTTTTTAAACTCCATAATATCCTCCAAAATCTCATTTGATATGTTATATTACAATGCAGACATTCATGTGACTTTGATGTTCTCCACATCTTGACCCTACCATCTTAGTGTCTCCTTTCTCCTATTTTACTAGATAAGGAAATAAATTACAACAAAATGAACATTGTTTTGCGGCACGCCCTGTGGCATAATTAAACCAGAACAATTCAGGAATATTACAGGAGATTTTATGAAAAGAGAAAAATTGATAAAAGTGCTAATTTGCATTGCAATTCTTATTATCTTAACAACGGTTGCCGGTACATTACTATTTCGTTCAAGAAAAACCGTGCAAAATGATGCCCCAAAGCATCCGAAAACCGTACATGAAGAAACCAAAAAGGAAGAAAAAAATCAACCCTCTGAAAATGATACGCCCGACCAGTCGGTTCCTGAAGAAACCGCGCCTCCCCCGGCAGTCCCTGAAAATAATACGACCGGCACGACGACTCCTAATATCCCAAGCGGAGAAGACATTGCACCAAACCGTGTGACTTATCAGGAAAATTTCTATTACGAACCATTAAGCAGTGAATTACGGGCTTTTATTACCGGAAAAAGTTTCCCTTCCCAAAATGCCTCCTCTAAAATCAGTTATGAGGAGTTGCGTTATGTCCATGTCATGCATTATAATTTTGAGGGGCAAATTGCGGAAGGTGAATTAATCTGTAACACGGCTATTGCCCAAGACCTCGTGGAAATCTTTTATGAACTTTACAGGGCACAATATGGCATTGAAAAGATACACCTGATTGATGAATACAATGGAAACGATGACCTTTCCATGAAAGACAACAATACCTCCTGCTTTAATTACCGCGTTATAGCAGGTACGAATAGCCTGTCTAATCATGCCTACGGATTTGCGGTTGACATTAATCCTTTCTACAACCCTTACGTGCGTTATAATACGGACGGAAGCCTGCACGTTGAGCCAATGGAAAGTGTAGCCTACGCAGACCGCACCGCTTCCTTCCCTCACAAAATTGATGAAAATGATTTATGCTGTAAACTTTTTAAGGCACATGGCTTTACCTGGGGCGGGAACTGGAATCCGATGAAAGACTATCAGCATTTTGAGAAAAACTGAAATAACCTGATTTTATCTTACTATGTATGACTATAGTCCCAAAAATTCTTCGTACAATTCACATACTTTTTTAGCGCTCTCTGCCTCAGGCATCTCGCAGAAAATACGCAAAAGCGGTTCTGTTCCGGAAAATCTGGCGATAACCCAGCCGCCATTCTTAAAATATACCTTACTGCCATCCAGATATGAAACGTGGTCAATCTCATCTGTAAGTTCCAGTATCTTCCTTTCTTCCATCAAAACCTTAAAGATAGCGTCTTTCTTTTCCTGTGTATATTTGTAATCTCTCTCCTCCATGTGAATCTCGCCACATTCTGCGTGGATGTCTTCCATGATTGCAGAAAGTTTCTTTCCGGTTAGAGCAATCATTTCCGTCAATAATTCTTCCTGTGGACAATTTTCGTTCGGATATTTTTCAGTAACATCTTGTTCCAGTAATACACTTATTGGAAATCATAAGGACTTTCGCAAATAAATCATATCAACCAACTGCACCCCACATTCATAAATCGGATGATCGTAGTTGTCAACAAAGAAATTTTTGATACGATGCGAACGAATGAAACCACATTTCTCATAAAATGGAATTGTAAGTGGACTATCACCCGTTCCAATCTGTAAAACAGTAAAACGGCCGGCATATTTCTGGGAGATATAATTGATTAGAGTTTTTCCATAGCCTTTTCTCTGACTCCCCGGAAATGTAGCAATATTTTTGATTTCAAGAATACCATTTCCTTCATCGGTTATAACGCATTCTGCCTTTACACCATTGTCGTCAAGAACATACATTGTGCCTCTTTCGAGATAGCGGTCAATCATATCTTCTTGCTCATCTGCCAATAACAATAGCGAAATGTATTGTTTCTTATTTTCTTTGATTTCCCTAATTTGCATCTTTGTCACTGTCTCTTTCTCTCAGAACTACTTCAACAGTATCACCAAAACTCTTTCCAATTTGCCTGCGTATCTGTTTTGTAATGCCGATAATATAACATGGAGTTCCCATTTTTACCACTTGTCCACGGTACGGAATGCCATCAAAAGTAGCATTCACCAACAGACGCCCTTTGCCAAAAAGTTCTCTGATATCGTAAGGAACCTCTACATCGGCAGCGTCCATATTTCCATTTTGAAGAATTCTCGCACAAAATTTTAATTCCATGTCATTATAAATACTGTACCACAAACGTCGTTCCATTCTCTCCCGACTTCATGCCAATGCTCCCACTATCGGCCTCCACAATCGCCTTTGCCAGCGCCAGTCCTATCCCGACGCTGTCCGGGCTCGCATTCTTTCCTTTATAGAACCGTTCAAAAATATGTTTTTGGTCTTCTTCATCGATTCCATCACCGAAATCCCGAATTGATATGGACGTATAAATATTACTTTTCTCTATTTTGATGATTACGCTCTCGCCATCCGGCGAATGCTCCACACAGTTTTTCAGTATGTTCGTCACAGCTTCCACCTGCCAGCGAAAATCACATGTAATCGCAGGTTCTGTAGCGGCTTTCTCCACCTCTATTTTTATGTTCTTCAGTTCACAAAGCATTGATACATTAGAAACAGCCGCCTCCACGATTTTTTTCACGGAAACCTCTTCTCTCAGAAATACAACGGTGTCTGAATCAAGTTTTGAAAGTTTCAAAAGGGACTGCACCAAAAAACTTATATTTCTCATCTCCCGTTTGATGTCTTGCAGAAAGTCCGCCCGCAGTGTCAATGACATTCCAAAAGGACCTCTGTACCACAAAGATTATTGCTATAATACTTAAGCGGATTCTTCATACTCTCGCCGACCTGTGAACTTGCTGCAAAATGGATTACTCCGTCAATATCTTCTTTTTCAAATACGGAATCCATGAATGCTCTGTCCCTGATATCTCCTTCATAAAACTTTGCCTTCGGATGAACCGCTTCTTTAAAGCCAGTTAAAAGGTTGTCAACAATAACCACATTTTCTCCTGCATCAATTAATTCATATACGGTATGTGAACCGATATATCCTGCACCGCCTAATACTAATATGCTACTCATTTGTCAGTCCTCCTACAAAACCTTGATTCCACCATATTTTCTGATTTTCAACACACTGCATGCACCCTGACCAAATACTTTATCCATTTTCTTTCGGTACTCTGCCACTACTTCATTTTTCACAAATGCCTGAATAGTTCCTGCGAAACCGCCGCCATGCACTCTGCACACACCATTATTACCTAAGAAGTCTTCACTAATTGCAAGGGCAAGTGAAACATTCTGATGCTGCACATCTGCATTTGAATATACATTCTGCAGATATTTATACGAAGAATTACCGGATGCTTTCACGTTTTTAAAAAATGTTTCTACATCTTCATTTGAGAGTGCTGCAACTTCCTTCTGAACTCTCTCATTTTCTCTTATAAAATGAATTGCCCTAAGAACACCTCTGTCTCCAGCCAGTTCTCTTAATTTTGAAATATTATCAAGGATATCATCTATCGAAAGACCAAGAAGTACTTCCTTTCCAAAGAAAGCAGCAACCTTCTTCATCTCTTCCGGAATCGATGCATAGTCTGCTGTCAAATCCGCGTGAGAACCTTTTGTATCCGTAATACATAAACTGTATCCATATTTATTAAGGTCAAAAACTACTTTTTCGACCTTTGGTTCCCTCGGATTTGCAAAATCAACATGAACCAGATTTCCCACAGAGCAAGCCATTTGATCCATCAATCCACATGGCTTTCCAAAATAAACATTCTCTGCAAACTGACCAATGATTGCAATTTCTTCTGCCGAAACACTCATATCGTTATATAAGCCGGACAAAATATTTCCAATAAGAGTCTCATACGCTGCTGAGGAAGAAAGACCGGCTCCAATCAGTACATCACTTGTGATATATGCCTTAAATCCTCCGATTTTATATCCATGATTTACAAATCCTGCAATCACTCCCTTTATTAGTGCGATTGTTGTCTCTTTTTCTTCCTCCTGCATCTCAAGGTTATCTAGTGAAATAGTAATCAATGTATATCCCTTGGAAAGGATAGTTACTTTATTATCTGTTGTCTTTTTCACAATACCGATGGCATCCAGATTAATTGACGCTGCGAGAATTTCTCCATTCTGGTGATCGGTATGGTTTCCACCTATCTCACTTCTTCCCGGTGCACTGTAGATTTCAACATCGTCAGAACCAAACTCTTCCATATAATCTCTCAATGTACTGACATATCGTTGTTTCTGATAACTAAGCTTATTATTATCCACATATATGTCCATAATTCTTTCATCATATGTTCCGGAACTAATTTGACACATTAATTCATCTATAATCACATAATTTACCTTCCTCCTGTAATTACAACAGCATTATCCATTCAATTATAACAACGCTCTTTGTATTCCTCACCGATTCATTGAAAGAACTAATTTATTTATTT
>CAZRZV010000088.1:0-5652 GCA_964604665.1 uncultured Faecalimonas sp.
GGATATTATCCCGGCGGTAAAATGATGACTATGAAAGTGCTGTTTGAAAAAGAAAACTACCGCATTTTAGGTGCACAAATTGTAGGCTTTGACGGTGTCGATAAGAGGATAGATGTGCTTGCAACCGCTATCCGTGCCGATATGAAGGCATACGAGCTTACCGAGCTTGACCTTGCGTATGCTCCGCCGTTTTCTTCTGCAAAGGATCCTGTGAATATGGCAGGCTATATCATTGAAAACATGAAGAACGGCATTGTAAAGCAGTGGTATTATGAGGAGGATGAAACACTTCCCCGTGACGGCAGCATGACACTGCTTGATACACGCACACCAATGGAGTACAGCATGGGTCATGCAAAGGGATTTGTCAATATTCCCGTTGACGAGCTGCGAGAACGCTTGGATGAGCTTGACAAAAGCAAGCCTGTGTATGTTATCTGCCAAAGCGGATTGAGAAGCTATATCGCAAGCAGAATTTTAATGGGCAACGGTTTTGATGCCTATAACTTTGCAGGTGGATTCCGATTCTATGATGCAGTCCATAATGATAAAGCATTAAATAAAAAATCCACTCCCTGCGGAATGGATAACTGAAAGGAAAAAGAAATGAAGTATATTTGCGAAGTTTGCGGATATGTCTACGACGAAGAAGTAGGCGATCCCGATAACGGTATTGCACCCGGCACAAAGTGGGAAGAACTTCCCGATGATTATGTATGTCCCTTGTGCAGCGTAGGCAAAGACCAATTCAGCAAAGAATAATAAAGGAAAAGCGTTGAGAAATTCTTTTGAGAAACTCAACGCTTTGTTTTATCAATCTATAATCTTTTCAAGTCTGTCTTTGTCTATAATCTCGATCGTTCCACGAGAGAGTGAAATAAATCCCTCATTCACAAAATACTTCAGCATTCGAGTTACCACTTCACGGGGGTTACCCAGGTGATTGCCGATTGTTTCGTGGGTAGTTTTAAGAGTGTTAGTGCCTTCAATATTCGCTTCATTCAAAAGAAAATCTGCAAGTCTTTTATCAAAGCTTTTCCACATGATTTGGTCTATCAGCCACATTACATCTGAAAAGCGGCTTGCCATAACCTCGTTGGTGTAATTGGCAAGCGGTGCGGAAACCTCCATAATACTCTTGTAAACTTCTGATGGGATAACCAAAACCTCAGTGTCCCTTTCTGCGGTAACGGTCATATCAAACTGAATGCTGTTCATAATGCAAGATGCGGAGAATAGGCAAATATCACGCTCAAAAAGGCGATACATCGTGATCTCTCTGCCATCATCAGACATAGTAAAAGCACGAATTTGACCGGAGAGCACAAGGAGCAGTCCCGTACAATTCTGCGAACCATTATGCAAGAGTTCACCTTTGCCGAATTTACGAACAAAAGACGAGCTTGTAAGCGTGTCTTGCTGTGATTTCGTCAGTTTATCAAATACCGGTAAGTATGTTAAGTAATTCATAAGCAGCGTCCCCTTTTTCCGTATTTTTAGTATAACATAAATCGGGGCACTTCGATGAAAAATCGATAGTGATAATAAAAAACCTCTTCTGCCTTGACAGACAAAATAGGTTTTCCATGACTACGGAAAAGGGATTCGAACCCCTACTAACAGAGTCAGAGTCTGCTGTGCTACCATTACACCATTCCGCAATATTACGAACATTGTTATTATAACAAACTCAAAATAAAAATCAAGTACTTTTTTATGAAACTCTGCTTATAAATGTTTTTTAGAAATAAATATTGGAAATACTGAAAAAAATATTGTAAAATGACGCATTTTGTGATAAAAAATGAGAGTGAGATGTTTTTAGTCTCGTTGGTATTGATTCATATACAGAAAGGATGATCAAAAATGGAAAAGATCTATACAGGAAAAACAAAAGACGTTTACAAATTGGAAAACGGAAATGTAATGTTAAAGTTTAAAGATGATTGTACAGGAAAGGATGGAGTATTTGATCCAGGTGAAAACGCTGTTGGTCTGACAATCGAAGGAATCGGCAAAGCAAACTTAGAAACATCTATTCACTACTTTGAATTATTGAAAAAAGCAGGGATTAAAACACACTATGTGTCAGCTAACTTAGACGATGCTACAATGGAAGTTCTTCCTGCAACAGTATTCGGACATGGTCTTGAAGTAATCTGCCGTCAGGTAGCTACCGGAAGTTTTATTAGAAGATACGGCGAATACATCGCTGATGGAACTGTATTAGAGGGCGGATACGTTGAATGTACATTCAAGAACGATGATTTAGGTGACCCGCTTGTGACAGGCGAGGGTCTTGCAGCACTGGGAATTATGACACCTGCGATGTTCGAAAGTATGAAAGCTCAAACACTTGCAATCACAAAAATCGTTTCTGATGATTTAAAAACACTTGGACTTGATTTGTGGGATATCAAATTTGAATTTGGTTACAACAATGACGAAGTTATCTTAATCGACGAAATCGCTTCAGGTAACATGAGAGTTTACAAAGACGGAAAGATTGTTGAACCGGTTGAATTAACAAAGATTATTAATAACAGATAAGATACGAAAGCGAAAGGGTGCTGAATCAAATCAGCACCCTTTCTTATATCTCAATCTCTCCTTCAAATGAAACTGCCGCAGGACCTGTCATATAGACCTTATCTGCCTCTCTGTCCCATTCGATAAATAAATCGCCGCCAAGAAGTTTCACAGTTACCTTATCTTCTGTAAGTCCATTTAAAATACAGGCTACTGCTACCGCACATGCACCTGTTCCACAGGCCATCGTCTCTCCTGAACCTCGCTCCCATACGCGCATCTCAACCGTATTTCTATCGATTACTCTGACAAATTCGGTATTCACCCGTCTTGGAAAACGCTCATGATTTTCAAACTTCGGACCAATCTTTTCAATCTCCAAATTTTTTATATCATCCATGTAAACAACCGCATGCGGATTCCCCATGGAGACAGCAGTCATACGATACTCCTTGCCATCCACCATAATCGGCGCATTGATAACAGAATCTCCCTCTGCCACCACCGGAATGTTTGCCGGCATAAGTTCCGGACTTCCCATATCCACTTTTACCAAGGTCACTTTCCCATTTTCTACGGTTAAATCCAGATATTTGATTCCTGCAAGGGTTTCTACCGACACTCTCGTCTTGTCAGTCAAGCCATAGTCGTAAATGTATTTGCCTACACAACGAATTCCATTGCCACACATTTCACTGCGGGAACCGTCAGCATTATACATCTCCATCTCACAATCTGCTACTTTCGATGGGTTAATCATAATTAAACCATCTGAACCTACCGCATAATTTCGATTACTAATTTTAATTGCAACCTCTGACGGATTTTCTATCTTCTCCTCGAAACAATTTACATATACGTAATCATTTCCGATGCCATTCATCTTTGTAAATTTCATGTTAGTCCTCCTTCTCATGCGGTAAATCCACCTGTGGACGCACATGTAATTCTCTTGAAATGTACTTGCCGTCCTTGCGATGTTGTCTCACGCATTCTGTGAGAAGAAACTCTATCTGCCCGTTCAGTGAACGAAAATCATCCTCTGCCCATGCTGCAAGGGCATCATACAGCTTCGGCGACAACCGAAGCGGTACTTGTTTCTTCACATCTGCCATCTTAATACAAACTTCCCGTATTTACAATAGGCTGTGCGTCATGATTTCCACAAAGAACTACTAATAAATTAGAGACCATAGCAGCTTTTCTTTCATCATCTAATGTTACTAAATCGTTCTCATTCAGACGTTCCAGAGCCATTTCGACCATACCGACTGCTCCGTCCACAATCATCTTTCTTGCATCAATAATTGCTGATGCCTGTTGTCTTTGAAGCATGACTGCTGCAATTTCCGGAGCATATGCAAGGTATGTGATGCGGGCTTCGACAATTTCCAAACCTGCTTCTTTTACCTTTTCTTGAATCTCTTCCTTAATGCGCTCTGCCACCACTTCACTGGAACCGCGAAGGCTTCCCTCGTCTGCGATACCGTCACCGGTTGTGTCCACATTCGGAGCCACGTCATATGGATAATTTCTTACAATATTGCGAAGTGCGCTATCACATTGGAGTGAAAGATATTCCTTATAATTATCTACGTTAAATACAGCCTTTGCAGTGTCCACAACTCTCCACATTACCGCTATACCGATTTCTACCGGATTTCCGAGACAATTATTAATCTTTTGACGATTGTTGTTAAGTGTCATGATTTTCAGAGAAATCTTTTTATCCACGGTTGCCACAGGAACCTGTGCAACTTGCGCCGAAATCACCATTGGCTTTTTATTCGAATCCACATCACCGCTTTGATTTAATTTCGTCTGCGCCGCCGGATTGAAACCGCTGCAAAACGGATTCACAAAATAAAATCCCTCACTTTTTAATGTTCCCACATATTTACCAAACAAAGTTAGTACCAGTGCTTCCTGTGGTTTTAAAACCTTAAGCCCGCAAAAGAAAATCCATCCCAAGGAAATCCAAACACTGCAAACAACCACCAACGGAATCATACTGTTATTAATACCGAATATCAATCCCACAGTAGAAGCTACATAAAGTGCAAGTGTCAATAATAATACTGCCATACCATTTTTCTTATTTTTCATTGTAATTTCTGTCATGATAATTACCCTCCTCTTTTTTGATATCAAAATGATATCACTTTTATTTCGCATTGTCAATATCAACCATAAAAATTTTCTCATAGTACAAGCGCGCATTTGCATAATCTAAAATAAGCAGATTTTTTCGGAGAATATATGAATCAAAAATTTTGGAAAATCAGTGTCTTTGTATGCTTTGCGGTACTGGTGCTGGGTCTCACCTTGCTGGACACATCCAACGTCAACAACACTGTCAACGGAAGAGAACTTCCAATTTACTCCGTGGAAACTGAAGAAAAAAAAGTGGCACTTAGTTTCGATGCGGCATGGGGAAACGAAGATACGCAGAAAATCTTAGATACGCTCGCAAAATACAAGATACATGCCACCTTTTTTATGACCGGGGGATGGGTCGAAAACTATCCGGAGGATGTGAAAAAAATTCAGGCTGCCGGACACGACTTAGCCAACCACAGTGAAAATCACAAAAACATGAGTCAGCTTTCTGATGCAGAATGTCAGGACGAATTGATGAAAGTACATAACAGGGTAAAGGAACTGACCGGTGTAGAAATGAAATTGTTTCGTCCGCCATACGGCGACTACGATAACCATGTCATTATAAATGCTCAAAAATGCGGATATTTTTCTATGCAATGGAGCGTAGATAGTTTGGACTGGAAGAATTATGGTGTAGAAAGTATTATCAAAACAGTCACCCAACACAAAGATTTGCAAAACGGCGCCATAATTTTAATGCACAACGGAGCCAAATATACAGCACAGGCTCTGCCAACCCTAATCGAAACCTTGCAAAAAGAAGGATACGAAATCGTTCCTATTTCTGAATTGATTTATACGGAAAATTATCATCTGGATGTGACCGGAAGACAGCATAAAGACTGAAAAGGGGCACCGTTAAACTCAAACGGGGACGTAGTGAAATTCAATTTCACTACGTCCCCGTCAGAGTGTAGACAAAGTTGGTGTTGGAGCGTTAGCTCCAACACCTCTTTTCTT
>CAZRZV010000089.1:0-5494 GCA_964604665.1 uncultured Faecalimonas sp.
AATCAAAGTCTGAACGTTACTGCTGGAGAACATTCTTCATCATCGAACAATAACCATCAGCCTCAATAAAAGTCTGATTGCAGAGGTATTTGGGAAACACCTTGCAATAGATGTGCGAAAGCAATATGGAAGAGATACAGTATTTGAGTATAATACGCGCTAAATACCTTGATATTCTGTGACGAACAGTAAGGTATTTAGCGCGTATTATGCTAGAGCCTAAAGTTTCGGCAAGTTTTACTGTGGCAATTCATCTGACAGTGCTGCTTTATGTAAGTTCTTATAGTAGATATGGGGGTTTGTGCAGACAAAAATATCAGCTTGCGTTTCGGTTAGGCAAGGTAATATTTTACTTATTTATGGCAAAAGTTTACAAACACACTTGACAATTTCTCTCTGAGATGAACAACGGTGCAGTCATTACCAATGAGAAAGAAAAAATCAAGTGCGGACTTCTGGGTGCACGGGCACAGTTTGTATTCCTTGATCCAAGATATACCATGTCTGTTCCGTTTAAACAGGTTATTTCAGGTGCGTTCGACACACTCAGCCACGCGATGGAAACCTATTTTGGCGAGCCAGACGATAATAACCTGTCTGATGATATAGGCGAAGCAGTTATGCGAAGTGTGATTCGCAATATTCGAATTTTGCTGAGCGACCCTGAAAACTACGAGGCTCGAAGTGAGTTGATGTGGGCATCCTCCATGGCGGAAAACGGAATTCTCAAAATCGGTAAAATTACAGATGTCCAGTGCCACCAGATAGAACATCAGCTCGGTGCATACACAGACTGTAACCACGGACAGGGACTTGCCGTGATTCACCTGGTATTATATCGACACATCTATAAGGACGGCGCAGAGCGATTTGCCCGCTTTGCAAAGAATGTGTGGGGAATTGACGATAAGAATAATACGGAAGAAACCGCTCTTGCAGGCGTCGAAGCTTTGGCAACTTTCATCGAAGAAATCGGTCTGCCTGTAAGCTTGACGCAGATGGGTATTCCGGCAGACACCGATTTTCGTGCCGTTGTCGATTCAACAAACCTCACGTCATGGTGTTGTAAAAAGCTGACACATGATGATATTTATGAGATATTAAAAGAATGTATTTGAAAGGATTGATTTTATATGAAAAAACTAATTGCTTTATTTATATCGATTGTGCTTGTACTTGGACTTGCCGCTTGCGGCAACACATCTTCCAACAATGCAACGGATTCAAACAGTGGAAAAGTATTGGTGGTTTACTATTCGGCTTCAGGGAATACGGAGCGTGTTGCAAAAGATATTGCCGAGGCTTCCGGTGCAGATTTGTTTGAAATTGAGCCTGCCGAGCCTTATACGGATGACGATTTAGACTGGACGGACAGTGACAGCCGTGTAAGCTGTGAGCATGATAACGAAGCAGAAAGAACGGGAGAATTGGTATCAACCACAGTCGACGATTTCCAGGATGCATCTGTAGTCTATATGTTACCCTGTGTGGTGGGGCATTGCTGCCTGGCCGGTCAACGAGTTCATAAAGAACAATGATTTTACAGGTAAGACGATTGTACCTTTTGCCACTTCCGGTGGCAGCGGTATGGGAAGAACTAATGAATTTCTCAAAAATTCCTGTAGCGGTGCAACCTTAAAGGAAGGTAAAAGATTTAGTTCCTCAGCGAAAGAAAAGGAACTAAAAGCTTGGATGGGAAATAAGAACCTATAAAAATCATAAATGAAAAGGAGTGTTTATCATGAATGCAAACGAATTTAAGCAGATTTTCCCTTTGGGAGGGAAAAATGATGCCTATGCTCAGTTCTTCGTCGGACAAAGTTATTTGAAGATGTTGACAACCGAGCGTGTCGGTATCGCTAATGTCACTTTTGAGCCGGGGTGTCGCAATAACTGGCATATTCATCACAAAGGTGGTCAGATTTTGCTTTGCACCGCAGGACGCGGCTACTATCAGGAATGGGGCAAGCCTGCCATAGAAATGAAACCGGGCGATGTGATTAATATTCCGCCGGAAGTCAAGCACTGGCATGGCGCTGCACCGGATAGTTGGTTTTCCCATTTGGCTGTGGAGGTTCCGACAGAAGGCGGTTCTAACGAATGGTTGGAGCCAGTGAATGCAGAAGAATATGACAAACTGAAATAAAGGAGAGGATGACAATGAAAAAAGTAACGGCAGGCAGAGATGCATTCGGCGATTTTGCACCTAAATTTGCCGAGTTGAATGATGATGTATTATTTGGCGAAGTATGGTCAAGAGAGGATAAATTGTCCGCAAGAGACAGAAGCGTTGTTACAGTGACTGCGCTGATGTCAAGCGGTATTCTTGATAGTTCTCTTGCATTTCATATTGGTGAGGCAAAGAAAAACGGCGTCACGAAAGAAGAAATGGCGGAAATCCTGACACACGCCGCTTTTTATGCGGGCTGGCCGAAAGCGTGGGCGGCATTTCGCATGGCAAAAGAAATTTATGCCGATTCGGGGGAATAGAAAACAATAACGCCTATGAATTGCAATAAAATAATGGTCGGAAAGCTATTTTGCTTTCCGACCATTATTTGTGTTATATGATTTATTTTTTGATTTCGATTTTGCGTATTTCTGTAGAATCGTTACACTTAACGGTTATGTAGTGAGTGCCGTCTTCACATCCAATACGTCTTTTTTGTATAGATTCGTTTCCGCCATTGATAGAGAAACATGCGGCGTCTTTATCGTCAATTCGGACGATAACAGATGATTGCGCAAGTGCATCAAGAGATGAATACATGGTGGCGCAAATTACGATGTCCTGTTTTTCATCGACGACAAATTCATATTTGCTGTCAGCCTGTACGTTTTCGACACAAAGTGCAGTTTGCATCTTGCTGTCATCAATTGAGTCAAAGACAGGACGGACACAGCCTCCGAGGACATATTTTGTAAATGTAGGCGATTTCATAATATATCGGAGTATGTTTTTTGCGTTGCGCTGAAGTTCTCCGCGAGTGATAAAGCCTTCGTCAAGACCTTGCATGATATTGTCATTATTATCGGCGGCACTTCTGCATACCATAAACACGTCGTTTTGTGCGCGTACCATCGCTTTGAGATTTGAAACCTCTCCTTCTTCTCCCTCAACATTGGATCTTGCCCACCAGTCAGTCATGACGAAGCCGTCGAATCCCCATTCTCCACGTAGTATAGTTGTGTTGAGGTCGTAGCTTGAAGCGTTCCAGAAGCCGTTCGTAGGGTTATAAGTCGTCATTATCGAGGTGGCTCCTCCGTCTTTCACGGCAATTTCAAAGCCACGCAGATAAATTTCTCGGATTGCACGTTCAGATATTACAGAATCGACGAAATTTCGGCTGTGTTCCTGATTGTTTGCAATAAAATGTTTGATAACGCTTGTGGTGCCGGATTTTGCAATGCCCTTTGAAATAGCAGCCCCCATAACCCCGGTGAGATACGGGTCTTCTGAGAAATACTCAAAGTTTCTGCCATTCAGCGGATGACGATGAATATTCATGCCCGGACCGAGAAGCATATCTACATTATATGCAAACACTTCCATACCTTCGTATGTATAAAGTTCTTCCACGAGCTGAGTGTCCCATGTGCAGGCAAGTAATGTTCCTATTGGTAGTGCAGTGGCTTTCGCACCGGAGTCAAGTCGTACACCGCTGGGACCATCAGTTCCGCAGTCGACCGGAATTCCGAAATCAAGCAGATTATCGGTGACGCCTCCGAATGCACAACCGGTGCCGGCGGTAACTTTTGGGGAGTTCATACCCTCGCCACGCATCATACAGGCAAGATCATAGTCGGAAAGCTGTGCAACAAACTCGTCCATACTGATTTTGCCATCAGCAACATCTAAGAGTTTGCATCCCTTGTCACCAGTATATTCAATATCAGCAGGGCGGTTGTCAGCAATGCGCTTATAAAGGTCAATGGTGCGCTGAGGAACGGCTTCAAACTCGATTGCATAACCGTCTTTCTCAGCCTTTGGTTTGATGCGTTCAAACGGCATTACAGGAGCAAGTGCCTCGCTGAGTCGTTGCGTAACAACGAGTTCAGGAATATTCATGCTATAGATTTGTCTGCAGTCGCGGACATTATCTCCGCCGAATATGATATATTCGCCTGCTTCCAATACATAACAACTCTTATTGCCGGTAGCACCGCCGTCATCATAGGAAGCCATGGAATCGATATTAAATTTAATGGTAAGGCTTTCTGATTTACCCGGTGCGAGCAGCGAAGTTTTAGCGAATGCCGCAAGCTCTTTTACAGGTTTGCCGAGCACACCCTGTGGTGCAGAATAATAAATTTGAACAACCTGGCGTCCGTTGTAATTGCCGGTATTTGTCACATTAGTGGTTACGATGATTTCCCCGTCTTTGTCGCAAACCGAAGTAAATTCCGTTTCAAAACTTGTATAGGAAAGACCGTAACCGAACGGATAACGGACGCATTGCTTTGCAAAAGTCTCGAAATAACGATAGCCCACATAAATATCTTCCGCATATTTGTTTACCCGGTCTGCACCGAAATTCTTGTCCGAATAATGGTCGCTGAGGTTGTATACAACCGTATCGGAAAGTCTGCCTGACGGTGATACTTTTCCGGTCAGAATGTCGGCTGCCGCATTGCCACCTTCCTGACCGCCGTGCCATACATATAAAAGACTGTCGATTTTACAATCATCTAAAAAGGAACTGTCAATAATATTACCTGCGTTAATGACGACGCACACCTTGTCAAAAGCCGCTGATACCTTGCTTAGAACGTCCTTTTCGGTATCAGTAAGATAATAACTGCCTTGTTCAGCGCGATTATCCTGATCTTCGCCGGCGGTTCTGCCGAAAATTACAAGCGCAGTAGAAGAGAAGCGGCGTGCCTGGTTTACAATGTCATCACTGACCGGCATTTCAAGTTGACTCCACGGCTCCTGCGCCCAGCCTTTGCCGACATCAAACGGATGCTCAGCAATAAAATCGGCATAGATTTTGCGAAGTTCCTGATTCAACTGTACTTTTCCGCTTTTTTCAAGGGAAGTAACGATATCAGTTACATATTCTACATTAACCAGACCTCCTGAACCTGTGCCGCTTTTGTAATATGTATTCTGAATTCGTCCGAAAACAGATACTTTTTCGCCGTCTGCAAACGGAAGTGCATGATTGTCGTTTTTAAGAAGCACTGCTCCGTCGGCGGCGGCTTTACGACATAACTCGGCAAAGCCCTTGACCGGCTGCTGCGGCAGCTCGTAAAGCTTTTGTGAGTTGATAGTTTTATTTGTGTCAATATTCATCCAATTCAACTCCTTTCACGAATGAAATATCATTTTATTTCAGTATAAAGGAGTCAGATTGTTAATGCAAGATGATTCATGAAAAAGGACGAATTCTTCATATGAAAACAGGATGAATTTCGTATAGGCTCCTTTTTAAGGATTTTGCATATAGTATAAAGAAACATAAAATAAAAAGGTATGCCAAAATATGAGAGA
>CAZRZV010000090.1:0-5404 GCA_964604665.1 uncultured Faecalimonas sp.
ATATAACATTATGGAAGTTTCAAAGAAAGTGCAGGAAAAAGTTAAGATTGCAATTGAGAATATGACAGGTCTTCAGGTTGCAGATGTGAATGTTCGTGTGGCGGGCATTCAGGTTGCCAAATAATAAATCCATGATAAGAAGCAGGGTGGGAATCCTGCTTCTTTTTTCGTGAGGATTTCCCTCTCAAAAGATTTACAATTGGGGGTAAGTTGTAGTATAATTAAAAATAATGCGAAAAAATGCGAATTTTCATTACGAGGGAGAAAAATGAGTAGAAGAGAATTGAGAGAACACATTTTTAACATGGTATTCCGCATCGAATTTAACAGTGAGGAAGAAATGACAGAACAGGAACAACTGTACTTTGAACTGGCCGAAAATATTTCCGAGAAAGACGAGAAATATATTTCAAATAAATACAACGCAATTTTGGAGAAGTTAACCGAAATTGACAGTATCTTAAATGATTTATCTACGGGATGGAAGATAAGTCGTATGAATCGTGTGGACCTGGCAATTTTAAGATTAGCAATTTATGAAATGAAGTGGGATGAGGATATTCCGATAGAGGTTGCAATTAATGAAGCAGTGGAACTTGCAAAAAAATACAGCGGTGATTCTGCTCCTTCCTTTGTCAATGGAGTATTAGCAAAGCTAGCGAACTAGAGGTGCCATAATGCGTAATGTATATTCAGTGAAACAGGTGAACGCATATATTAAGAATATGTTTACCCAGGATTTTATGCTGAATCGTATATATGTAAAGGGAGAAGTCTCGAATTGCAAATATCATACGTCCGGACATATCTATTTTTCATTGAAAGATGAGTCGGGGGCAATTGCCTGTATTATGTTTGCAGGTCAAAGAAACGGACTGGGATTTCATATGCAGGACGGGCAGCAGGTAATCGTGCTCGGGACTGTCACAACATATGAAAGAGACGGGAAATATCAGCTGTACGCAAAAGAGATTATTTTAGACGGCGCAGGCCTTTTATATGAGCGATTTGAGGCGTTAAAAAAAGAATTGAGTGAAATGGGAATGTTTGCACAGGAATATAAGCAGCCGATTCCCAAATTTGCAAAGAGAATCGGAATTGTAACAGCGCCGACAGGAGCTGCAATCCGCGATATTATGAATATTTCTGCAAGAAGAAATCCATATGTACAACTGATTCTGTACCCGGCTCTGGTTCAAGGTGAAGAGGCGGCCGCAAGTATTGTAAAAGGTATCGAGACCATGGATAAGCAAGGCGTGGATGTGATGATTGTAGGTCGAGGAGGCGGTTCCATTGAGGACTTGTGGGCGTTTAATGAAGAAATTGTGGCGAGAGCGATTTTCGACTGTAAAACGCCGGTTATTTCGGCTGTAGGGCATGAGACAGATACGACGATTGCGGATTATGTATCAGACCTTCGTGCACCGACACCTTCGGCAGCGGCGGAATTGGCGGTATTTGAGTATCAGGCATTTGCTAATTATATGGATGACAAACGTTTGCAGCTTAGAAAAGGCATGTATCAAAAAATTCAATTGGAACGCGCAAAGACAGAACGTTATCGCTTGAAGATGAATTATCTTCATCCGGGTACAAAGTTAAAGCAACAGCAGCAGCGTGCCATGGAGTCAGAACAAAAGTTAAGACTCGCAATGGAACGAAAACTTACTGTTTCCAAGCAAAAATTAGCAATTTACATCGAGAAGATGAAAGGACTCTCACCCCTTGCGAAGTTGAATCAGGGATTTTCTTATGTGGCATCAGAAGAAGGAAAAGCAGTGAAGAGTATTCAGGATGTCAAGAAGGAAGAACAACTGCTCATATATGTAACAGATGGTATTGTAAAGGCAAAAGTAGAAGATACCATCCGGGAGGATTACAATGGAAAATAAATCATTAGAAGAAGTATTTCAGCAATTGGATGAGATTGCTGGAAAATTAGAAGAGACGGAAGTGTCTTTAGAAGATTCCTTTCAATTATATCATAAAGGTATGGAATTATTAAAAATCTGCAATGATAAAATTGATAAAGTGGAAAAACAAATGTTGATTTTAGATGAAAGTGGAGAACAGCATGAATTATAAAAATGAAAAAGCAGAAAAGGTGCAGATGATAGAAGAAATTTTGGATGCATATCTTCCAAAGCAGTCAGGTCATCAAAAGGTTATTATGGAAGCTATGGAGTATAGCATAAAGGCGGGAGGAAAAAGACTTCGCCCGATGCTCATGAAAGAGACTTATAGGCTCTTTGGCGGTACAGAAAAACTCGTGGAACCATTTATGGCGGCGATTGAGATGATACACACCTATTCTCTGGTGCACGACGATTTGCCGGCTATGGACAATGATGATTATCGCAGAGGAAGAAAGACGACTCATGTAGTTTACGGTGAAGGAACGGGAATATTAGCCGGTGATGCACTTTTGAATTTTGCGTTTGAGACAGCGGCGAAAGCATTTGATATGTATCCGGAAAAGAGTTTAGAGATTGGAAAAGCACTTCAGATTTTGGCAGGCAAAGCAGGAATCTACGGTATGATTGGCGGTCAGGTTGTTGACGTTGAAAGTGCAGGCAGATTGATTTCCCATGAAGTCTTGGATTTCATTTACGAACTCAAAACAAGTGCATTGATTGAAAGTTCCATGATGATTGGTGCCGTGCTTGCAGGAGCAAGCGAAGAAGATGTGAAAAAGATTGAGACGATTGCGAAGAATGTCGGAATTGCTTTTCAAATCCAAGATGACATTCTGGACGTCACAAGTACGGCAGAGGTTCTTGGAAAACCGATACTCAGCGATGAGAAGAATGAGAAAACTACATATATCACTCTATTTGGGTTAGAGAAAGCAAAGGAATATGTGGAAAAGATTTCCCATGAGGCGCTTACAACTTTAGAAGGCCTTTCTGTAGAAAATACATTTTTAGAAGAATTAATACGTGAACTGATTCACAGAGAAAAGTAAAGGGGTGCTCTTATGTTATTGGAGCGAATCAAAGATACAAACGAGATTAAAAATTTAACTTGGGAAGAATTGGATGTGCTCGCAGAAGAAATACGTCAGTTTCTGATAGAAAAGACAAGTGTGACAGGTGGGCATTTGGCATCAAATCTGGGTGTTGTGGAACTTACCATAGCGATGCACAAAGCGTATGACCTTCCAAAAGATAAGATGATTTGGGATGTCGGACACCAGGCATATACACATAAAATCTTAACGGGCAGACAGGACGGATTTGAAAACCTACGCCAATTCGGCGGCATGAGTGGATTCCCGAAACGCAATGAAAGTGACTGTGATGCGTTTGATACAGGGCATAGTTCTACATCTCTCTCTGCGGGGCTCGGGTTTGTGGAAGCGAGAGACCTTTTAAAAGAGGATTATCAGGTAATCTCCGTGATTGGGGATGGCTCTTTCACAGGCGGACTTGCATTTGAGGCGTTGAATAATGCAGCACATTTGGACAGCAATTTTGTAATTGTCCTAAATGACAATAATATGTCCATTTCCGAAAATGTGGGTGGTATGTCTAACTACTTAAACGGAATCCGTACCGCAGAGTTTTATAATGCTTTAAAAAAGGGTGTTACAAACACATTGAATAAGATTCCGGGTGTTGGGAAAAATCTGGTTTCAGGTATTCATAAGACAAAGAATAGTATTAAACAATTTCTTGTGCCGGGAATGTTGTTTGAAGAAATGGGTATTACCTATTTGGGACCAGTGGATGGTCATGATATTAAAAAGCTTTATCGTATCTTGAAGGAAGCGCAGAAGATGGAACGTGCCGTCTTAGTACACGTCCTTACCGAAAAAGGAAAGGGCTATGAACCTGCGGAAAAGAATCCGTCAAAATTTCATGGTATCGGGCCATTCGATATTGCTACCGGAGAGACGCTGGCAGTCAAAGAAAAAGATACTTACACAGATGTTTTCGAAAAGATTATGTACAAGTTAGGGGAACAGGAGCCTACATTAGTTGCGATTACGGCAGCCATGAAAGATGGAACCGGTCTTGTGGGCTTTCAGAAAAAGTATCCGAAGCGTTTCTTTGATGTGGGAATTGCGGAAGGACATGCAGTGACCTTTGCGGCGGGACTTGCAGCAGCGGGAATGAAGCCTGTATTTGCAGTATATTCGTCGTTTTTACAGAGGGGTTACGACCAATTGGTGCATGATGTGTGTATGCAAAACTTGCCTGTCGTTTTTGCAATTGACCGTGCAGGACTGGTTGGCAGTGACGGTGAGACGCATCAAGGTGCTTTTGATATGGCATATTTAAGTCATATTCCAAATATGACTGTGATGTCACCGAAAAACAAATGGGAGTTGGCAGATATGATGCGATTTGCCATACAGCATAACGGACCTATCGCAGTGCGTTACCCAAGGGGAACCGCATATGACGGGCTGAAAGAAATGCGCACGCCAATCGAATATGGAAAGAGCGAAGTGATTTTCAAAGAGTCGGAGATTGCCATTCTTTCGGTGGGACATATGATGGAAGAATCATATAAAGTATGGGAAACATTGAAAGAAAAGGGATATCGTTGCAGCTTGATTAACAGTCGTTTTGTAAAACCGCTGGATAAGGATATCTTAAATGAACTGTCAGACAGCCATAAGTTGTTTGTGACAATTGAAGAGGGCATCATGACAGGCGGATATGGACAGCAGGTAGGAAATTATGTGGCAGAGCAGGGACTTCTGGTAAAGGTACTTATTAACGCCATCCCGGATAAATATATTGAGCAGGGAAGCATTGGAGTGCTTCGAAAAGAGATTTCATTGGATGCAGATTCCATTGTGGAAAAGACAATTGCTGCGTATGAAAAGTTAGGTAATTAGGAGACAGCATGAAAGAACGTTTAGACGTATTACTTGTAAAAAGAAATCTGGTTGAGTCGAGAGAAAAGGCAAAAGCGATTATCATGTCGGGCAACGTGTTTGTGGAAGGACAAAGAGAAGATAAGGCAGGGACAACCTTTTCAGACGAAGTGCAGATTGAGATAAAAGGACATACACTTCCTTATGTCAGTCGTGGCGGGTTGAAATTAGAAAAAGCGATGGCAAATTTTGACGTACAATTACAGGATAAAGTTTGTACCGATGTGGGGGCTTCGACCGGAGGATTTACAGACTGTATGTTGCAGAATGGTGCGCGAAAAGTGTTCGCCATTGATGTAGGGCGCGGACAACTTGCGTGGAAGTTAAGACAGGATGAGCGTGTGGTGTGTATGGAGAAAACCAATATCCGTTACGTGACACCGGAAGATTTGGGTGAACTCATTGATTTTTCATCCATTGATGTTTCCTTTATTTCTTTGACAAAAGTATTGCTCCCGATTCGCAATTATCTGAAAGAAGACGGACAGATTGTAGCGCTTATCAAACCACAGTTTG
>CAZRZV010000091.1:0-4063 GCA_964604665.1 uncultured Faecalimonas sp.
AACAACGCTCTTTGTATTCCTCACCGATTCATTGAAAGAACTAATTTATTTATTTCCCTTTATTTCATATCCTCCATTAATGAAATCCACCATCAATTCTGCCCTACAACCATTTTTACTCCAAGTAATTCGAAGAATACCTTCTTCCTCTTCTATACTAATTTTTGCACCTTCTTCAAATGCTCTACAGGTATTTCGGAATCGGATCATTTCAATCTGCTTTCTCACAACTTCCTTTTTTAGTGCATCTGTAATTTCATCTGATGTAAGATTGGTTCGGTTAATCTCTTTGTGTCCGGAAACTCCTGCTCTTTTTACAGCTTCGTGATCATTTTTTCCTGCGAGAAGATCCAAATACCATATCTGAGGTTTTCCCGGCATAAACAGCTGAATTGCCCTGGCCATCAGAAGCTTTTGCTCTGACTCCCCAAGTGCGCTAAAATATGTCGCATTTACCTGGTAGTACATATTTTTCTGTCCGTGAAGATTCTTGACAAGACCACCACGATCAACAATTAAATCAATCAGATTCTGAATATCCGCTTCCGGCAAAATCCCTTTTAAATCAAGGAGCGGGATTCCATCATGACATCCAAGCATATTCACGACCTCGATGTCCTTTTCAACAAGCTCTTTTGCCCACGAGGCAAGATAGTTGCTTCTCTTATTCTCAATTGCATCGATCACAAGTCCCGGGAGAAAGAAATCATAAGTCATATATCCTTTGTCTGACAGCCTTTTATAGATCTGCTCCTCATAAGTTGCGTGAATCTCCGGCAGAAGGGTAAGATTATAAGGACTTGCAATCTCCTGAATGCAACTTAGCAGTTCCCATGTTCCCGGCTCATTCAAGAAATTTTTTTCTCCCGGCTCTTTGGGTGCATATGCAAAAGCATCTAATCTTACAATTTCTGCCCCATAGGACGCAATCTTTTTCAAGGTATCTTTATAAAATTCCCATACCTTTGGCGATTTAATATTTAAGTCCATCTGACCAAGATACAGAGGATAATGCTCTTCCTGATAGAATGTATTCCAGTAGGGAACCTTTTTTCCATCCGGAAATTTTACCATAAGTATCGGAAGCCCCGGTTTTCGAAAGAACATCTTCTCAAGATACTCCGGTTCCGGCTGAATATAGCCATCATCTGTCATTGATCCGTACCCCTGCCAAAAGTCATTCCAATTAATAAAGAAGTCTTTGTATTCTGACTGATCTCCATGTTGAACAAGGTCTGTAAACTGCGGTGACTGGGCGGACGCATGATTTAGTATAAAATCAAGTTTTAAGTCAATCCCCATCTTCTTAAGTTCTTCCAAGTCCTGCCACTCTACCAATTCCTCGTTCAGATCATAATCAATGACAGAAAAACCCCTGTCCAAATCCGAATGGTAAATGCTTGGCAAAATGTAGAAAGAGCCAAACACATCCTTCATATCGTTCTGACTTAGAATTGCAACAATATCCGATAGCTTTCCGCCCATACTGTCCGGATACGCATTTAACATGGGTCTATTGTTCATAAATACCACCATCCCTGCCTATTACGATTTTTGCTTTTTTTGCCTGTTCTTGCAGCTTTTTCTGTTCAATGTCAAGAACCGTTTTAATCAATTTGCTGGCTGCGTTTTCGTCCCTGTTCCTCTTCACTCTTCTATGAAGCGTGTCTTCCGGAGTACTATCAATATAAACTGGCAGATCCACTCCTGTCAGGAACTCACTTCCACCATGTGTCCACTCGATTAGCAAAACCTGTATATTACGGAAATCCGTATCTTCATAACTGATTTCACCTTCTGCCCGTCCCATCTTTTTTAGCGAAATAGAATCCGCACCTGATTTGAATTCTTCAATCACTTGATTCACTGCGTCAAATTCAATCTCATTGGGTGTTCCCAGGTATTCAACAAGACCTTCCGTACCTTTTTCATTGAAGATTCTCTGTCTCTCTTCATCGTTATGCATTGGAATCCTTTTGGGATAATGATCTCCGGAAAGTACATAACAGCCTGTTCCATCGTTCTGGAAAAACTGACTGATAATGGTAGATAAGGTTGTCTTGCCACATCCGGAGCCTCCAAAAATACTAATAACAATTCTCTTATCATGCGTACTAATTTGTTTTTTTATGGTCTCGTATAGCTCCCTACCCAATTCAACTTCAGTCAGTGCAATCTGATATGCTTCGTATTCTGTCCTTGGAAAAGGAAGTGGGAGTCCAGCTTCCATCAGAGCAGCACCTGTATATACGTTTCCTGTCGCGTCATCAATATACATAGCTTCCTTATTAAGACCTTTGAGCTTCACATAAGTTGCCGCCATATTTCCTTGTACATCAAGTCTGACTGTATTTACAAGTGCCTGCTTTTGGTCCTTTGATACAAACATCCATGCAGAATATTCCTCGCAAAATGGATTTGAAAGCCTATAATAATCCCCCTGACATATCAGTTTTTCATACTTCTTATACGTCTTAATCTGCTCTCTGATGACCGCCTTGTCCTCTTCGCTTAAAAGTGCCGGATTCATCTCATATCCGAAGGTTCCTGCCATCGCTGTGATTCCTCTGGTATTCAAACTTGTGAACCTCCCCGTCTGATGGTTCGGAACAGCCGACACATGGGAACCAACTACAGAAACCGGATAGAAGAATGCGGAACCGTACTGGATTTTGGTCCTGTTGATTGCATCCGTATTATCACTGCACCAGATTTGTGGTGTGTAATACATCATTCCGGCATCAAATCTTCCACCACCGCCGCTGCATCCTTCTATCAGGATATTCGGATATTTCGATATCAGCCTTTCCAGAAAATCATATACACCAAGTACATAATCATATGTGACATTTCCTGCATATACATCCGCCATGCTTCGGTTCATGTCCCACTTAATATATTCAATATTTTCCTGATCAAGCATTACACAGATCTGCTCAAAAATATGATCTCTTACTTCTTTTCGTGAAAAATCGAGGAGCAACTGGTTGCGGGATCTGATGGGATCTCTGTTTGCTATCTTGATTGCCCAATCCGGATGCTCCCTGTAAAGGCCGCTATCCTCATTAACCATCTCCGGCTCAATCCAGATTCCAAACTTTACGCCCAGACAATTGATTTTATCAATCAACTCTGACAACGTGCATCCGAGCTTCTCTTCGTTGACATACCAGTCTCCCAGAGACGAATTGTCGTCATTACGCTTTCCGAACCACCCATCATCCATGACTACCATGTCGATTCCGAGGTCTGCTGCTTCCTTTGCAAGACCCACAATCGTGTCACCGGTAAAGTCAAAATAAGCTGCCTCCCAGCTATTAATCAAGATCGGTCTTGCTGCATTCACATATTTGCCTCTGCACACATGATTACGGATGCAGGAATGATATCTGTGTGACAACTCTGAAAAGCCCTCATGGGAGTATGTCATAATAACCTCTGGTACAATAAACTCTTCATTTACGTCCAATGGGTATGCAAACAGCTCATCATTTAATCCCATCAATAATCTGGTCTGGTTTACCTGATCTTTTTCTACTTCACACAAAAAATTCCCACTATATGCAAACAACATTCCATAACAGCTTCCAAAATCCTCTGTTGTATTCCTGTCTGCCAAAATAACACCCGGATTGTACTGATGGCTTGACGTTCCCCTCCTGCTGCCAAAAGAGAGCGTTCCATGTCCGATATGCGCCTGTTCCATATTTCGTTCCATGGCATGTTTTCCATAGAATTTAACCACATCAAAATCCCCTGTAACGAAATCCAGACATGCTGCTGCCTTCTTAATTGTTGCTTTTTCCGAACCGGCATTTCTGATAATCGTGCTTCTTGTAATGATGTCATCCTCTGTCAGGACACCATATAAAAGGCGTACTTCGATATTGCTGACCTGATCTTTCAGAACAATCTCCAACGTATCTGCCTCATCCTCACCTGCCCATACCGCAGGAAGTCCTTTCAGACTGTACTTGCCCTTCTTGATCTCATAGTGGGAAAATTTCAGATTACAGCACTGTGAACCATCACTGTTTTCAATATTAAGGGCATAATTTCTGTA
>CAZRZV010000091.1:4163-5254 GCA_964604665.1 uncultured Faecalimonas sp.
ATTATAAATGATTGACATATTGTATCTCCTCTATCCCTTAACTGCTCCATTCGCAACACCATTCAAAATCTGTTTCTGACAAATGATGTAGAAAATCAGAATCGGAATCAATGCCAGAATATAGGATGCAAATGCGAGATTATAATTTGTACCAAACTGTGTCTGGAAGTTTAACTGCGCTATCGGCAGTGTATTCTGCCCTGTTCCGGACATAATGACTAACGGCGTCATAACATCATTCCATGTTCCAAGTGCCGTAAGAATTGCAACAGTAGCATGCATCGGCTTCATCATAGGAAAGACGATCTTCCAATAAGTTTTCCATGTGCTGGCTCCGTCAATATCAGCAGCTTCTTCCAATGCTATTGGAATATTCTTTAAGTAACCTGTATAAAGAAGCACGTTCATCGGCATATAGAATACCAGATACAGCAAAATTACACCTGCACGATTGCCTAATCCCATCTGCGCTGTCTGTTTTACCAATGGCATCATCAGAATCGAAAATGGCACGAACATACCACTGATAATGTACAGGTAAATAAATCGAAAGCTCTTTTTCTTTGCCATTCCTCTACCTATGACGTAACCGGCAATCGAATGGATTAAAATAGCCAATACAATGGTCGTCAGTGTAATCAAAAGGCTGTTTCCTAAAGAATGCCAGAAATCTGTGACTTCCATCGCCTGTTTAAAATTGTCAAAACTCCATCTCGCTGGAAAAGAAAAAGCACCTGCCACATCATTTGTCATTTCACTTGGCTGCTTAAATGCAATGATTGCTGCCATATATAATGGGAAGAACACTGTGACTGTTCCTAAAATCAATATAATTGTCAGTACCCAGTTCGTTTTTATCTTTTTTTTTATCATAACTGCTCCTCCTTTTTATTCATAACCGTCATCTGGAAAACAGAAATAGCTACAATCACTATGAAGAAAATCACTGCATTTGCACTCTGAAAACCAAACTGACCGCCGTCCATTCCATTTTTATATATGAGGTAGGAAATTGATTCCGTACTCTGTGCCGGACCACCTTTTGTCAATGACATAATCTGGTCAAATACCATCAGAAAATTCTTTGTGCT